>CAMOGO010000256.1 GCA_946614075.1 uncultured Lachnospiraceae bacterium
TCCTGCTCGGTGTGCTGGTCACGGTGGTCATCCAGTCTTCGTCGGCGACGACGGTCATGGTCATGGGCTTTATCAATGCCGGGATCATGGATCTGGCGCAGGCGACGGGTGTCATCCTGGGTGCCAATATCGGTACCACCATCACCAGTGTCCTGATCGCTTTGGACATTTCCGCGATCGCGCCTTTCTGCATCTTCGTCGGTGCGCTGCTGATGCTGTATTCGAAAAAGGCGAATTACAAGCATGTCGGGCAGGTTATCCTGGGCTTTGGTCTTCTGTTCCAGGGTCTGCACACGATGAGCGGCTCGATGTCGGCGCTGAAGGATCTTCCGGCGTTCCAGAATTTCATCACCTCGACAAGCAATCCGATCCTTGGGCTTCTGATCGGTACCGTCATGTGCGCGATCATGCAGAGCTCCTCGGCGTCAGTCGGTGTTCTGCAGGCGCTGGCCTTCCAGGGGCTGATGCCGGTGCATTTCGCATCGTACCTGATCTGCGGTGTCAACATCGGTTCCTCGACGCCGCCTTTCCTGGCTTCCTTGAATGCCCGGAATAATGCGAAGCGTGCCGCCTGGATTTACCTGATCAACAACCTTGCCGGTGCGATCATTTTCGTACCGCTCACGATGTTCACTCCGTACACCTCTTTCATCGAGGCGCATGTGGTGCATCCGATGTTCCAGATTTCCATCATGCACATCCTGTTTAAGGTTGTGACCGGTCTGATCCTGCTGCCGTTTACGTCCAAGATCGTAGACCTGACCTACCGGATCGTTCCGAAGGTCGAGCACGAGAGCGAGCTGCGTTTTGTCTACATCGACAACAACATGATCGGTTCGCCGAACGTTGCCGTCGCGCAGGTCAAGCGTGAGGTTGAGCGTATGGCGGGCATGGTCCGTGAGAATATGCAGATGGCGGTCGATGGCATGATGACGAACAGCATCGACAATAATACAAAGATCAATGACAATGAGGAGGTCGTCAACTTCCTCAATGAGAATATCACCGAGTTCCTGGTGCGGCTGACGGCGTTTGAGCTGCCCCGCTCCACTTCCGTCGAGATCGGTCATCTTTTCCACAATGTGAACGACCTCGAGCGTATCGGCGACCACCTGGTCAGCCTTTCCAAGAAGACGCAGCATTTCGTGGAAAAGGGCCTGAGCTACTCCGATGCGGCTGTGTCCGAGATCAAGGGTATTTACGATCATGTGCTCTTCCTGTACGATCATTCGATGTCGTCGTTTGAGCTGGATGGCCAGATCACGGATGACGACGCGGCGGCGATGGAGAAGGCGGAGCGCCAGATCGATGACCTGACGATCCAGGCCCAGAATAATCACATCCAGCGTCTGACCGACGGCGAGTGTGATGCCGAGACTGGTATCATCTACGCGAAGGCTCTGCATGACCTGGAGCGTATCGGCGACTACAGCATGAACATTGCGTTCCCGGCTAATACGGAAGCCTCCATCCCCGCGAAGAAGGCAAGCTAAAAAGGCTGGCGCGGGCGATGCCCAGCGCGGGTTTGACGCTTGGTACACAGGGTGTCTGGCGATGCCCACTACATTTTGTCAGCCGCAGGTATGACTATGCTTAGCCAAGCCGTATCTGTGCACTATAATAGGGACGATCCTTAAAGCGGAAAACGCAATGGATCGTCCCTTCTTTTTAATCAAGAAATTATTTCAGGAATAGCGTTCGTTCCTTCTTTTTAACCAAGAAATATCTCAGGAGCAGCGTTCGTTCCTTCCGAATGATCCGTCAGATGACGTAGTATCCGGGTTTACCGATCGCCCAAATATAACTTGTCCACAGTATCTGGGGTTACCAAGCGTCAAAATATAGCTTTTGTCACAAATTCTGTGTCTCTTCCACCGGTCATAAATGGCCCCTCTTGAAATATTACGTGGGCATTGCACAGAAGGTGAACGAGCCCACGTAAACTTATCCTTAAGATATAGAAAGATTTGAGGAAATTACGGGGGGAAATCTCAAATTCTTACAATAGCACGGTAGGGTAGCTGCATCCATTACGGATTCATTCTCAAATCCTGATCTATCCCCCGTAAAATTCAGAAAGGGAACGGCCTTTGAGTCGATCCATCTACGTGGGTTATTTCCCATGTCGTAGCCCTCACCCGTAATTTTTGAGAAAACTGGTTTTTAGCTGAGATGATATTACGGGGGACCTCCCTTGCTAATACTCTTACACACGTAGTTTCTGAGAAGCACCAGTTTTACGACCGCCTTCTACTCCTCTCCGTTTTCGTTGAAGTGGTAGCCTTTTCCGCGGGTGTTGACGATGTAGCGGGGGTGGCGGGGGTCGTCCTCTATTTTATCCCGCAGGTGCGAGATGTGAACCATGATCGCGTTTTCGTAGTTGTCATAGGTGTTCCCGATGAGGTATTCGCCGAGCTCAGCTTTGGAGTAGACCTTGCCGGGGTTGCTCACGAGGATGTGGAGGATCCGGTACTCGCACGGGGTCAGGCTGATGAGCTTGCCGCGTTTGCGAAGCTGGAGGGAGGCGGGATTGAACTCAAATACCCCGCTCCGGATGATGTTTGGCATGGCGCCTGCTTTGTCCGTGTCGTAGAAGGAGGCGGGGTGGACGCGGCGCAGGAGGGCCTTGATGCGGGCGAGTTTCATCTCGTTGCTTTCCTCTGCGTAGAGCACGCCGTCTGCGCCGTCGTTGAGCGCGGTGATCAGGCTGCTTTCGTATTTCGCTTCGGACAGAATGAGGACCGGTACGTCAGTGACCAGTCGGATATTCTTCAGGATTTTGGTGCCACAGGCTTCGGCACGATGTGAGGACACGATGATGAGACTGGCTTCGCCTTCGGCAGCACGCCGGAAGGATTCCGCGGTATCCTGCAGGAGCGCGGTCTGGTAGCCGTTTGCTTCCAGGAAGTCCTGCAGACCTGAGGTTTGATCTTCTTCTGTTACGGCGAGGAAAAGCAAGTGTTTTCTGGGATCGTTTGACATCTCCTGCGGCATATTCATCATTCGTTCTCCTCCTTGCCGAAACATAGTTGTTTTGTCCCGCAGCCAGTATTATCGTCTGGCATTCCGGTCTAACTTTCCGGTCTGGCATTTCTGTCTGACATTTCTGTCTGGCTTTTCTGTCTGGCTTTTCTGTCTGGCTTTTCGTCTCCATAGGCGGCATTTTCGGGTATCTTTACATTATACGTCAAATGTGTCGTAATTGCTATGCAGGAGACTACGAATTTGCTGTTTTTTCACAGGCAGCAGGAAGACTGGCTCTGCCTTTTGGAATTCTCTCGGATGAAGTTTCTGTGGAAAAAACCAAAGAAGAGCGGATTAGTATGAAATAATACAGAATAAAAATATAGCATAAATGGCACGG
>CAMOGO010000257.1 GCA_946614075.1 uncultured Lachnospiraceae bacterium
TGTTTGAGGCGATCCTGAACCTGACACAGCTCATCGCGATCCACGAGCTGCCGGTGTATGAGGTGGAATACGACAATTACCGGAACGCGACGGTCCGGCTGAATGATACGACGGGACCGGATGGTCAGAATCTGGTGCTTTCGGGCGTGACGGTCGAGCTTGGCGCGAGCACCGATATGGAGGAAAAAATCGGGGAGCTCTCCAGTCAGCTGCCGTATCTTTCCGGTTTGAAGGGTGTTTTGCACCTGGAAACCTACGATCGGAATTCCCTGCATCCGAGTTATGTTTTCGAGCAGGACGAGGCGACGACTGAGGCTTCAGAGCCCGTTGATTAACAAGATTTTTCCAAAAAATACAAAGAACAGAGTTGCTTTTTTTCTTGAGATTTACTATTATTATATGGTACTGTGCATCACTATAGAATGATTGGAGACAGTAAGTAGGGAGGTATTCTTTTGCTGGAGATCAAAATAAATGAATCGGAGAGCGCTGCAAAGATTATCGTAATCGGTATCGGAGGCGCAGGAAATAACGCAGTCAACCGCATGATCGATGAGAATATCAGCGGTGTTGAGTTTATCGGAATCAATACAGATAAGCAGGCACTTCAGCTTTGCAAGGCTCCGACGACCATCCAGATCGGCGAGAAGCTGACAAAGGGACTTGGCGCTGGCGCGAAGCCCGAGATCGGTCAGAAGGCTGCCGAGGAAAGCGCAGAGGAGCTGACTGCTGCTGTCAAGGGCGCAGATATGGTCTTTGTCACCTGTGGTATGGGCGGCGGCACCGGAACCGGAGCGGCCCCTGTTATCGCGCGTCTTGCCAAGGAGCAGGGTATCCTGACCGTCGGCGTTGTGACGAAGCCTTTCCGTTTCGAAGCAAGGACACGTATGAATAATGCACTGGCCGGTATCGAGCATCTGAAGGAGGCCGTGGATACCCTTATCGTTATCCCGAATGACAAGCTCCTTGAGATCGTAGACCGCCGGACCACGATGCCGGAGGCTCTGAAGAAGGCCGACGAGATCCTGCAGCAGGCTGTACAGGGTATTACCGACCTGATCAATGTCCCTGCCCTGATCAACCTGGACTTCGCAGATGTCCAGACCGTCATGACCGACAAGGGCATCGCTCACATCGGTATCGGTAAGGCAAAGGGCGACGACAAGGCACTCGAGGCTGTCAAGCAGGCTGTATCCAGCCCTCTGCTTGAGACCACGATCGAGGGTGCAAGCCATGTTATCATCAATATCTCTGGCGACATCGGCCTGATCGAGGCCAATGAGGCTGCCAGCTACGTTCAGGAGATGGTCGGCGAGAGCGCGAACATCATCTTTGGTGCGAGATACGACGATCAGGCACAGGATGAGGCTGTGATCACCGTCATCGCAACCGGTCTGGAGGAGAGCGCATCCGATGCACCTGCAAAGGAGACTCAGGCCCCGGTGAAGCAGAGAATCACGAAGACTCCGGTTACCAAGAACGATACGACGGCTGCCGGACAGACTGAGACGAAGCCGGAGATGAATATCGAGAATCTGACGAGCCGCCAGGCGACCTATCATGCGCCGCAGAGCCGTTCGATCAATATTCCGGATTTCCTGATGAGCAACAATAAGAGATAAGAGCCAATCATTTTAAATCATGTACGCCCCACGCGGCTGCGTGGGGCGTACGTTTGTATCAGCAGTGCTGTGGGCCGAAGGCCTGCACGGAGGATTTCATGAAGCGTATCATTTCAGTGCTTTTGATGTGTGTACTTAGTCTGTCACTTTTTAGCTGCGGCCCCGCGAAGGACCCGAATGCCGAGGAATATGCGAACTATATCTCCGGACTTTTAAACGCCATTTATCTGCAGGACTATAAGGCCTACACGGAGATGACGGGAGAGTCCGCGGAGCAGGCTGCGGTCCTGTATGAGAACAGTGTCCAGAATACGGTCGATATCCTGAAGGATCATTTCCTGATCGACACCTCGGATGAGGAGATCCGGTCTTCTCTGGCAGGGATTGTCAGACAGCTGTACCAGAAGTTCAGCTATGAGGTCGTTTCCGCAGACTACAGCGAGGACCTGAAAGGTTACGTCGTCACGATCAATGTCACTCCGGTCAATTTCATGGCAAACGCGAACGCCGCCTACGGTCCTTATGTCGATGATCAGAATATGCGTATGCTGAACAAGGAGTTCGCTGCGCTTTCCGAGTACGAGTACAATAAGCTCTTTGCGCAGGGTGTCGTGGGTCTCCTTCAGACGGCGATCAACAGCGCGACTTCTCTTGAGAAGGTTCCCGTGCAGCTTGTCCTCGTAGCAGACGCAAACGGCACCGTCTCCGTCAGCGACGACGACCTGAACCGGATCAGCCACAAATTTATCGGAAATTAAAACACGTTGTCAGCCGGGCCGCTTTCATATGATATGAAAGCGGCCCGAATGTTTTCTTACGACCGGGAGGAAGAACATGCTATATGAAATAAAGGACGGGACGATCTTCCTCGGGGGAGAGGAGATCCTCTCGCATTTTGACTTTGAGATACATGGGAAAGAAAAGATAGCCATCATCGGCAGCAATGGGACGGGGAAGACGACCCTGTGCCGGGTGCTGGCCGGGGAGCTTGAGCCGGAGACCAATGAAAAAAGGCCGGATGGCGGGGTGTCCCGGTCCCGAAGCTTCTCCGTGGGATACTTGCGGCAGGAGGCGGTGAAGCATCCGGAGTGGACCGTGGAGCAGGAGAAGGAGGAACTGATCCGGCAGATCCTGGAGAAAAAGCAGGAGCTTTACGATCGGGAAACGGCCTTGATCGAGAGAGATTTTCGTGCCTGGTTCACGGCGTTTGGCTTTCGCCTGGACGATATGAGCAGGCGCCTTTCGGATTTTTCCGGCGGACAGCAGATGAGGATCGCCATGATCCGTCAGTTTTTGCTGCAGCCGGAGGTCCTGATCCTCGATGAGCCGACAAACCACCTGGATGAAGCTGGCTGCGACTGGCTGGAGCAGAAGGTAAAGGACTATCCCGGCTGTGTCGTCATGGTCTCTCATGACCGGTATTTTCTCGACCGGACCGCGGAGGTCATCTACGAGTGCCGGCAGAAGCGCTTCGACCGCTATGTCGGAAACTACTCGCACTATCGCGAGGAGAAGAGAAAGCGATACGAGAGGGAGAAAAAGGCTTACGAGGCGCAGCAGGAGAAGATCGCCCAGCTGGAGGGCCTGATCCGGCGCTTCCACGAGCGTCCTAATAAGGCCGCGATGACCCGGGCGAAGAGGAATAAGCTTGAGCTGATGCCGAAGCTTCCGAAGCCTGATGAGGGGGCGCCGCCGGTCCTTTTTCCGGACGGCGTCCGGGCACATCTGCTCCACGAGGCG
>CAMOGO010000258.1 GCA_946614075.1 uncultured Lachnospiraceae bacterium
TATGGGCAAGCCGTTTTTGCGACAGTGCCTGGACAAATGCTCCGTTTGCCTCAATAACGTCTTTGACGGCAGGAAAAGTCGGGCTTTTAAGCCCGGCGTCCTGCATCGCATTGGCCAGCAGCTGCTTGCCTGAGTCACCATCCACGATCACTTTCCGCGGATTGGTGCTGTGCAGGAACGCCACTATCCAATCAAGCCCGGCCTTCACCGGCCGATCGTCAATGCCCTCGACAAATATTCTGTCATCTTGCGTCTTTACGGCAATCGAGAGCGCCACATTGGGCAGCTGCTTGGAGAATTTAACGCCCACGAACAGCCGACCTTTGAGGTCCGGAAGCTTGTCACACTTAAGCTCGAGCCATTCCGCTTCCGAAATTTCGGACTTAAGGTTGTACCGCACCCAGTAGCCGAGCCGTTGGATGTTGAAATCCAGATCATCCCCGGTGATTTCTGCTTTGATTGCTCTCTCCGTCAGCCGGTAGCCCAGCGACGGGTTCGTTTCGTACCACCATTCTGAATCGTACGGATCATGCTGGTGCTCGACGGACCATTCAGCCCACCCGGTGTCCTGCAGGTCACCACGGAAAAGCATCTCCCGGAGCTTGGCGAAAACCGTGCCGGCACTGACTGCCGTGGGCGGCGTTCCGGTGAGGATGATCTGCGGATTAAGTGATGCAGAAACTAGGTATTTGAGCGAGCTGTCCTGGTTGTCGGTGTATTCCTGGGCCTCGTCGATAATCATGAGGTCGTAGCCTTCACCGAGGCCGCCGCTGTCCGTTCGGGTGCGGAAGTTGATGCGGCCTTTGCCACCCACGATGCGGATCGTCTCATTGCCTGAGGCTGCCGTTGATTTGTATTCAATGCCGGCATCGTCCAGCAGGTCCTTTAAACGTTCCCATGCGGAGTGGCTGGTGGTGGCCCGGTGTGCGGTGTGCAGGATTTTCTGGCCATTTACCAGCCCCCACATCTCGCGCATCGTGATGACCTCGTTCTTGCCGTTTCGGCGGGGTACGACGATTGCAAACCGGGAATGCACAAAGAGGCCATCCTGATTGGTGGCCAGAATGTCCATGAGGAGCAGCTTCTGCCAATCATAGGCCTCGTTACCTGTTGAGTTGTATAAATCGATGGCGTCCTGGCCAAAGGTTTGGGTATAAGGCAACACCACGGACTGGGTAGGAGTCTGACGGCCTTTCCTCAACTCCGCCATGTGCTCCCTCCGTCCAAGTTACTATTTACGTCTTGCCCTGAGCATCGCTAGGGGAAGGCGTAAATGATAAAAAAGGCGGCTGGAATACGCATAACACACACCTCCTCAAAGCTGGAAAAACAGAAATACAAAAAACCAGAATACGAACAGCTCCAGCATGGGCCACCTCCTAGTCGAACTCACGCCACTGGCTCTGGTTCCACACGTTCTGCCAGTGGTTGATCCCGTCGCCGGGGTTGTAATCCGTAACGCACCTGCAGCGCTGGTGGCGGCGGAAGATATCTTGATTTTTAACGGGATAGTCATACTCGCCAGCCAGCGCAGAACACCACTTACAGCATCCGGATTCCGCCTTGCGGATGATCTTGGGCGTAAAGCCGGCCTTGTAATGGGCGTCGGCGTTGGCCTTCAGCTCGTCATCCACGATGTGCTGTGAGAACGTCGTCAGCGCCTCCATCAGCTCGTCCATGATCTGATCCACAGGCCCGGAGCTGGCCAGGGTGGTCATCCCGTGGACTCGCGCCGTGTTGATCCTCGGGAGTACCGGGTCGAGATCCAGCCCGGCCGCCTGGTTAAGGTTCCGCTGGATCCGGGCTGTAGTCCCTGAAACGTCGTCGAAATTCATTTTCAGCACATCCGAGATGATTTTCCCGGCATCCGACACATCCAGCTGTCCGTTTGGCAGCACGTCCACCGTGATGGTGCGGCCGAAAATGTCCGAGAGCATCTTCCCAGCGAGATAGGCGTAATCATGGGCGTCGATGTACGTCCCGCCGCCCTTCTCGATTTTCGCCAGGATCGCATTCAGATCCCGGCTGCTCTTTCCGCCGTCCTGATAAAGCTTTTTGATTTTCGCGGAAAGCTCTTCTCCCAGCGTCATGTTATTCCTCCGGTTCTATGCCGAGCATGTCCACGAGGTTGTTCTTCCCGAAGTAGCCCTCAACGGCCTGGTTGACTTTGATGATGCCGTCGCCGGTGGCGGAAAGCGTCGCCGCATCCGGTTCGAACACCGGAGCCCAGAGCGGCTTTTCCACGGTCATCCCGGACCGGAGATAGCCGCGGTCGTCCCGGACACAGGCAGCCAGGAAACCGGCATTCAGGAAACCAACTCCGAAGGTCCGCTGCGCCTTCCTGGCCGTCAGCCTCAGGTTCTCATGGGCGGCCCGGATCGCCTCATTGCTGGACGGGTTATCCGAGACAAAGCCGAGGTCGTCCATGGTCAGCCCCGTCTCGCCGGCGAACAGCGCCGCATACATCCTCATCTTATCGATGAACGGCGCCATGCTGACCTGCGGGAACTGGCCGACCTGCGGCTTGTCACCCTGATCATCTTTGTCGATCCGCAGATATGCGGACACGATCATCCTCCACTTGTCCATTTCGGCAGCTTCTGAATCCATGCCGGTGATATACCGCTGCGGGTAAGAATAGAATTCCTCGGACACTTCGGAGCGCTTCAGGGTGCGGAGTGCGGCCTGCTGGAGATCTATACATGCCCTGGTGATTCTGGAATGCCCGAAGGGCCTCCGGGCGTCCGGGCGGTTGATGATCGGCACCAGCAGCGGGTAGCTTGTCGGGTAGTCGGAGACTTCCGCCACTTTGCCGTCCCGGAAGAACGTGGTCCGTCCCGGTTCAAAGTAGGCCTCAAGCGTCGGATCACCCTTTTCCGGATCCCGGTCCAGAACCGCATAGCCCTCCTTGAGCATCAGGGTGATCGGATCGATCACGCCCGTCGCGTTACCGCCATCAATCACCTGCATCTTGGGAAAACCGTTGTCATCCCGGCCAATGTAGATAAAGCAGCACGAGCTGATCATGGCGGACAGGATCGCACTGTCAAAGAGTACGTCTGAGGCATTGGCCGCATAGATGTCGTTCAGTTTGAACATGTCCCTGCCGAAGCCCCGGAAGACGAGGCGGTCCGCAATGGAGTCGACGGATTTCGCGCACCATCCAAGCGAGGCAGTCAGCCAGGACCATTTTGCCGGGATCGTGATGTTGAAGTCCTTCACCCGGTTTTTCATTTCGTAGTATTTATATCGCATATTAACCCGAACCTGCTTTACAGCCAGGCGGCGCTTAAGGAATTCGGGTCCCATCAGCTCAGGCATGCTTGTAGCCCTCCTGTTTTTCGTGAAAAAATGTTCCCA
>CAMOGO010000259.1 GCA_946614075.1 uncultured Lachnospiraceae bacterium
GACCTCAAGCTCCAGCAGAGGTGTCAGATCCTGATCATAAACCACAGTTCCTGTCCCTGCGGGCTGAAATTTTCTCCCGAACAGGTATCCTCCAAACGCATAGAAAATTTTGCCCTCCCCTTCCGGCAGGTTTACTCCCTGACTGTCAAAAAGACTTCCCGGAGTATACTCATCCGTCCAAAGCCTGTCTGTAAGCGCTTTCAAGCTTGCAAAGCCCGGGGAAATGAGGAAACGATTCTCCGCCGGAAGATAAAGTCCAACTACATATGTGCCGCGATTATCATCCGGGAATGCGTAATCTGTCGGAAGTCCCATTCTGCAGACCGGGACCGGATCATCCTTCTTCACGATGCGAAGCTCAGCCGTGTCCATTGAGGCTGCAGCCTCGCCGGATGCGGCAAGCGCCGCGTTTTGCAGGCAGCTGACAAGATTCCCCTCCCTGTCGTAGAAGGAAAGAGTCTTCCTGCCCATCGTAATGGCCAGATACTCATCCTTCCCGATGGGCAGGGAGGCTGATTTCTCGTCATCTGCCTGAACCTGTATTGTCAAAGCACCCGTTTTCGCAGAAACCTGCAGCGAAATCAGAGCCATAAACAGCCCTGCCAGCAGGCTTAACGTCCTCAATCTTCTCACTGCTGCACCTCCTGAGTGAGATCAGAACTCTGCCAGCGCGTCAAGATTGGCCTTAAGCCCGCTGCTTAAAATTCTTGCGTCCTGGCCGAAGACGGCCCACTGAACGCCCGCGTCCATGTGGCGCTTCGCCGATTCCGGCGTGGGGCCGATGGCTGCTCCCATGTAGAAGCCGGCGGCCCTCACCTTCCGGCATACGTCGTCGATCACACCGTCCAGATCAATCTGCTCCCCGCTGCCCTTGATCGACCGTCCCATGTCGGCCGCGCCGATAAAGAAGGAGTCAAAGCCTCTGACCGTAAGAATCTCATTCAGATTATGATAAGCCTCCAGCGTTTCAATCTGGCCGATCTTAAACACTTCTCTGCTCGCACGGGCAATGTACTCGGCCTCGTCGTCCAGGCCGAAGCGGATGGCCCTGATCGGCCCCTGGCCTCTCACGCCTCCCTCATCCGGGTAGGAACAGGCGCGGATCTCCTCCTCCGCAATCTCCTTCGTGTTCGTAAAGGGAAAGATGATTCCGTCCGGCCCCATGTCCAGAATCGCCTTGATGAGGGTGCGCTCCGGCCCCGGGACGCGCACGATCGCCGCGCAGCCCGCTCCCTGGGCCGCCATAATATGGTGCAGGATCTCCTGCCTGCCGAGGGGCCCGTGCTCCGCGTCAAGCCAGACAAAATCGTACCCGGCGAAGCCCGCCATCTCCGAAACCATGGGGTCGCCCATGTTGATGAAGACGCCCTTCACCAGTTTTCCGGCATTCATTTTCTCCTTCAGTGCTTCCACTCTTCTGCTCACCTTGATCCTCCTCACTCCATAAGTTTTGTCCGTATGTCTTCCAGGGCCTTATCAAGCGCTTCATCGGATCCGCATGGGATATCCGGTTCAATGGGCAGCCCGGCCTTCGTCTCATCAATGCGGTACCACCTTTTGAAGGATACGCCGAGGGCAAGCCTCGAATTCGGCAGGGTAAAATACAGTACGTCGCCGTAGGAATCCGGCAGATTCCCGGAAGCCTCCCCGACAACCAGGCCCAGCCCGTTGTCACTGACCAGCATGGCAAAATCCATTGCCGCGGAAAAAGTCGCGGTATTGGTAAGTACGTAGAGTCCACCGGAAAACGCAGGAGAAAGCCTCCGGTTTTTGTTCCATTTCTTTTTATTGCCGTACAGAAAGTTTCCGAAACGTATCTTATTTGGCCAGGTATAGTATCCGTCCACATCCAAATAGTGCAGGAACTCATCCGCCACCAGCGAGCTGCCGCCGCCGTTCCATCTCAGATCGACGATGACGTTCCCGATCCCTTTCGCAGAGACTTCCTCAAAAAACGCTTTCACGGCAGCCTTGTACTCCGCATTGTAATCGCAGGTCGTAAGCGTGAAGATTCCGGCATCATTTTCCTCATCGATCTCCCAGTATACCCATTTCCCGTCCTCTTCGTCTGCCTTCCTGGTCACCTCCCCGATCGGGACAAAACGATGGCTGACCTCCTGCGGCCCGTCCTCTGTCTCGTAGGTATACCGGACGCCGTCCGAAGTATCCACGCCGGCATAGGCCAGATAACTCTCATTCACCAGGATATTGTTGACAAAGCGCGTCCTGGCATAGACCTCTCTCTCGTAGGAGTAGACCTCGCAGAAACGGGCAAATACCTCGTCAACCGGTTCCCCGTTGATGGCAGCGGGCTCTCCGTACTCCTGAAGCGGCAGGAAGCTGTCGATATACCGGTATTCATCATACTTGCAGAATACGCTTGTGTGTCCGTCATGCAAAGGCGAAAGAATACGCCCCGCGATCTGCCAGACCTCAAGCGTGTCAGGGCTTTCGGGAAGAGCGGATAATTCCTTCGCATACTGTGCCTCGACAGCCTGTACGCCGGCATTTTCCTTCTCCAGCCAGGCCGGATGGCGCGACCTCACCATCTTCATCAGGAAAGCAAGGTCCTCCGCTGCCTGATCATTTGTCAGCTTTTCCTGCAGAGGCAGGCTCGTCACATAGCCCTTCTCTGTTCCCCGGTAAGGGTTAAGCAGACAAAACCAGACGGCAGCAAGGGCCCCGGCCAGCAAAACGATAACCGACAGGATAATCAGCAGCTTTTTTCTCATCTTCCTCTGCTCCTCTCTGATGACGCGTTAATTCTTTCCTTACCAGCTCTCTACCTCGAGATAAAATCGTCTCACAGAGTCCGAGTGATACAGCTGATACTGGCTGCATCCGACCTGGCCGATCAGGTCAAAAAACCGGGATGAGCTGTTCTCGTGCAGGCTGTTGTACAGACTGTCAGTTGTACAGTAGACCGCCAGTGTTTTCACGCCCGTAGCCCTGCAGTTTTGCAGATGCTTAAGGACCTCCTCCTCCGAAGCGCAGAAAGCCGCGTTTTCATAGTATTGCGTTGGCATTACCGACACGAAGCTCTGATAGAAAGACCATGTGTATTCCTTCACGCCGGACGAATAGATCAGGCGGTTCAGCTCATCGCTGTTTTCATACAGGTCAAGTGTTTCCGAATAGAGGATCAGCCTCTTTTTCCGCTGCGCCGTAAAGGCGCGAAGCTGCGCGTAAACCTCGTCCCAGGTATTGGTCACCACAAGGCCTGCCGTCTCATCTTCTCCCCAGTACTCTGCTTCCGAAAAGACCAGCCTTCCGATGTCCGCATTATAGTTATATGTCCAGGGCTTAACCAGGCGCGTCTGGGCCAGGACAAAATACAGGCGCTTCATCTCATCCG
>CAMOGO010000260.1 GCA_946614075.1 uncultured Lachnospiraceae bacterium
CGCCGGCCGCCCGTTGCCGTCAGGCAACAATTACCTTTGGGCGGCCGTGTGCATATAGAAGAGGGGCTGTCGCACTACAAGGAAGGAATAGCCTTCGAAGACACTACAATCAGTGATATATCGACGGCGGTACGTTTCGTCGGCCAGAAATGCTATCACTCGGTAAAATACGATGAACAAAGGTCAAAATTCCAAACTCGCTTGGTGACTGGGTCGGGCTAAAGCCCTTCCCGTCACCTGGCGCTCAGACAAGTGGAATTTTGACCTTTATCGTATTTTACCTTCGCAATGCATTTCTATGGCCTTCTCACAAAGACCGCCTTACGATATAATCACTGATTTTTCGCGTCTTCGAAGGCTATTCCTTATATCTTTTGTAGTGTGACAGCCCCTCTATCGAAATTTGACCCGGAAGTCTGATCCCACTAGTCCGATCTCCGCCCTTAGACGTTGTAGCATCCTCCGCCGATGAACTCGCGCAGGAGCGAGGCCTTGGGGACGGGCTCTGCCGGGATCGGCAGCAGGTAATCCAGGAATTTCAGCAGACGCTTCGCCTCGATGTACTCGTCGCAGTCATGCGGCACAGCAAACAAAAGCGGCTCTGCGTAGGTCTTTAAAAGTGCGGTCTCAAAGGCGAGTGCCGAGTTGAATACCACGTCCGCGCTGTCCTGGAAGGGGAAGATGTGCTTCTCCTCGCCGCGGCGTACGGAGCCCCACATGTGGATCGTCGCCTGTGCGCCGTAGCCGCGGGTCGCGGCGTCACGCACGATCCGGCGCAGAAGGCGGGCATCCGTCGTGTGTACTCTGTTGTGGTCGTCGACATTCAGCGTCGTCAGGCAGCTGATATAGATCCGGTACTTGCTCTCCTTCGGGAGGGAGTAGGACAGCTTGTCATTCAGGCAGTGAATGCCCTCGATGACCAGGATATCCTGTGCGCCGAGAGTCAGGTAATTGCCATTGTACTCCCGCATGCCCTTCTTGAAATTATACTGGGGCAGCTCCACCGTCTCTCCGGCCAAGAGCCTCGTCATGTCCTTGTTGAACTGCTCGACGTCCATCGCCTCGAGGCATTCGAAATCATACTCCCCATTCTCATCGCGCGGGGTCTCGTCGCGGTTCTTGAAATAATTGTCCGTCGCGATAGCGTGCGGCTTCAGGCCGCGGGCGCGCAGCTGCGTCGACAGACGGTGGGAGAAGGTCGTCTTGCCGGACGAAGAAGGCCCGGCGATCATGACAAAGCGGACTCCCTTTCTGGAAGCGATCTCCTCGGCGATATCGCCGATCCTCTTCTCCATCAGCGCCTCCTCGGCCAGGATGATCTCCGAAGCAAGGCCGCTCGCTACCTTCTCATTCAGGCTGCCGACATTCCCGACACCGATCCGCTCGGCGCGAAGCGTCGCCTCGCAGAGCGTCTTAAAGACCTTGGCCGGCGGGGTGAAATCTCCCAGGGTCGTCGGGTCCTCGCGCTCAGGCAGCTGCAGGACAAAGCCCATCTCGTAGGGCTTGATCGCAAACTGGCGGATGTAACCGGTATCCGGCACCATGTAGCCGTAGAAAAAGTCACAGTAGTCTCCCAGCTGGTAGACGTTGGTCCGGGAATTCAGCCGGTAATAGAGAAGCTTCGCCTTGTCATGCATGCCGCGCTCCTCGAAAAGGCGGATCGCATCCTCGGTCCTCATGACATTCTTGACGATCGGCAGGCGCAGCTCCACAAGCTCCCTCATGCGGGCCTCCACCCTGTCAAGAATCTCCTGTGCCGGCGCACCGAAGTCATTCTTCTCATAGCTTCCCGAGCTCCATACAAAGAGGGAGTGATCCACGGAAAAATCGACGCAGACGCGCTCGATCTGCTCCGCCCCCACCACATCGTAGAAAGCCTTCAGCAGGATAAAAATGGCGCTTCTCTCGTAGGTATCGATGCCGGCCTTATCCGCCGCCGTTACCATACGAAGCGTGCAGTCGCGGTCCAAAGCCTCGGTCAGCTCACAAAGCTTCCCCTCGCGCCACACCATCAGAATATCGTTTGCATACTCATCCTGCCAGTCCGCTGCTACCTCCCTGTACAGCGTCCCTTCCGGATAGGTTCTCTTCCTGTCACCACATGTCACGGTGTATTGGGTCATCGCTCGTTTCCTCCTCTCATAAGCGGCGAAAGCGTATGGATTGCTCCGCCTTTTTGCGGCATCCTTGCTCCGCTTTCAAAAAAAGAGGACCGTCACAAAGCTTTCCTTTATGTGACGATCCCCTCAAATTACCGGGCCAGCGCCATGATTGCCTTCTTGGCTCTTCCCACCTGTTTATCCATTTTTCTTGAAAAAGCCCTGCCAAATTCGACCACCGCGCAGTATTTGTCGGCGACCGTCACCAGTACGCTCTCACGGCAGTGAGGAACGTGGGTGATATTCAAGGGCCACATATGTGAGTAAATAATGTCGCGCTCAATCTCCGTCAGATCATAGTGCCTGCTCGCGTTTTTCAGTGCCTGCTCCGCATGACGTGTTCCATGCTGATAAGCACTCATCTTCATATCATGGGTGCTGTACAGGTAAAAATCATGCAGCATCGCTCCTCTGGCAAGCTCATTCTCATGTACACGAAGCCTCATCCGGGAAGCCAGCCGTCCTGCCGTCCGTGCGACGTGCAGGCTGTGCGCAAGAGTATTCCCGTCCCCATGCTGGGCGTATTTCTCCATCGCGCGGATCCGCGGATCCTTCAGAAGCTTCTTGATAGCGCAGTCATAAGCAATATGGTTCAGGTGGATCACCTTCCTTCCAATCCCATGTCTATCTTCTCCTGACCCATCTACCATAGCGGAAATCCGCTAAAAATTCAACCATCAATTTACAAATTCAGTGCCTGAATTCTCTCCTTCTGGGCCGGGCTCAGGTTCTTAGGCACCTGGACCTCGACCGTGACGATCTGGTCGCCGTGCACCGACGGATCACGCCGCGAGACGATGCCCTTGCCGCGCAGACGGATCTGGGCACCCGACTGCGTCCCCTCCGGGATCGTGCACTCGACATTTCCGGTCAGGGTCGGCACAATCGCCTTTCCGCCAAGCGCCACCGTCTTAAAGGGCACTCTCACGGTATTGCAGACATCCATTCCCTTTCGGACAAAATCCGGCCGCTCGCCGACCTTCACCTCGAGGTACAGATCGCCTGCCTCACCGCCATGATAGCCCGGACCGCCCTTGCCGCGCAGCCGGATCTTCTGCCCGGTGTCAATACCGGCCGGGATCGTAACCTCCAGCGACTCTGTCCTTCCATCGTCGGTCCGGAAGGTAAACCGCCTCTTCGCGCCAAAGGCCGCATCGTCAAAGCTGATCTCGATCTTGGCCGTAATATCGTCGCC
>CAMOGO010000261.1 GCA_946614075.1 uncultured Lachnospiraceae bacterium
AAAAGACGTCGATCGGCACTGATTTGCAGCACTTCGACGCCTTTTCCTTTTTATTCCGTTCGACAGGCTCGGTTTATTCTGCGTCTCCATCGGTGCAGTGTACCGTGAGGTCTGTCTCCATCGTGTTCCACTCGATCGGACCGTCCCACTGCGCTATGCTCAGGCTGACAGCCTCCTGCCACTGTAATTTAGTTCCGCCATAATAGATATCCAGGTGATTGCCGCCGTTCCAGAAGGTATGCTCGATGTCCTGGTGCCGGATGATCAGCGGTCCTCCCGGCAGATGCACGGTCTCAAGTCCCGGCTCCCTGATCCGAGCTTCCTCCGGTCCCTCCGGCCCCGCAGGCCGTCAACACAAAGGTCAGAAGCAGAGCGCTCAGTCGTACTCCCCATTTTTTCATTTTTGTCCATCTCCTTTTTGTCATATAGAGTTATCCCCCATCTATTCCGAGCCATCTTCGAACTAAACGGGGAATTACTTTTTACATTTTGCTGTTCAGTGCATTTAGCAAAATTTGCATGCAGATGCCGATCAGGATCGCGATGACATTCAGCACGATCCCTGCGACAGCCCGGTAGCGGCGCTCAGAGCGCACCCCGAGGATCGCCGAGACAAGTCCCGGGATCGCCAGGCCGATCGCTACGCCGGGATACACCATGGTCATGATGCAGTTGAAAATGCCGAAGGTCAAAGACATCGATGCCAGACGCTCGGCAAAGCCGACGGGCTGCCGCGGTCGGAAGCCCCCGTAAGGGTAGCCGTTGTCCTCATATCCGCCGTCATAGGCATTGTTCGGATCGTAGGCATCATTCTGGCCATAGGCGCCATTCTGACTATAGGTGCCATTTTGCCATCCCGTGTTGTCCTGGCCATCTTGGCTCTGGTTGTTAAAGCTCTGGCCATCCTGACCTTGACGATTAAAGCCCTGTCCATCCTGACCTTGACGATTAAAGCCCTGTCCATCCTGACCTTGACGATTAAAACCCTGGCTGTCCTGACCCTGATTTCCGTAGCTGTCCGGATAGCGGCCCCAGCCGCCTTCTTTGCTGTAGCCGAAGTCACGCTGTCTGTTCCAGCCGTCCGAGCCATAACCGCCCTGCGAGTCCTGTCGGCCATACGAGCCCTGCTCCAGCTCTTTTCTGGCCTGCTGTCTTTGCTCCTCTGTCACCGGTGTCTTGCACATGGGGCAGATCTTCGCATATTCCGGTAATCTCTGTCCACAATTCTTACAGCGCATTTGTACTCCTTCTTCCTTTTAGATTGGCCTGTCTTCCTCGCGCATTTTCGCGGCGCGGATCTCCGCCCGGCTGCGGCAGGAAAAATCCTGCCACTCCAGCGTCAGATTCGGGCTGTAGTACGGGTCGCCGTCCCGCAGGATGTCTCTCCACCGGCTGCGGCAGTAATCCATCTCCTGATTGAAACGGGCCACCTTCTCCGGGGTGTCCTCCAGGACTCTCGACTTGGATTCATAATGATACAGCCATGCCTCGGAATTGTATACAACGAGATATCCCTTTTCCCGTATCCTCAGGCACAGATCCACATCGTTGAACGCGTAGGCGAGCTTCTCCTCGAAGCCGCCGATCTCCTCAAAAATGCTCTTCTTCATCAGCAGGCACGCCGCTGTCACGCAGCTGTAATCCTGGGTGCAGAAGGCGCGGTACATATAGGTCCGGTCATCCTTTGACTGGCGCTGGAAGGCATGTCCGGCCACTCCGCCGATCCCGATGATCACGCCGGCATGCTGGATCGTATCGTCTCCGTAGAAAAGCTTCGCGCCAACCGCGCCGGTCCCCGGCCGCATGGCGTAGCCCAGCATCTCCGCCAGGCTGTCCTCCCGGATCCACTCGATATCATTGTTCAGGAGGAGCAGATATTCACCCTTCGCAAAGGACGCTCCGTAATTATTGACCGCGGAGTAATTAAACGGCTTGTCCCAGGTCACGACCCGGACAGCGCCCGTTCCCGCCTCTAATTCCTTGTAATATGCATGAGTCGCCTCTTCGGTGCTACCGTTTTCCACGATCACGATCTCTACGTTTTGATAAGATTGCCGGTAGATCGACTCGATGCAGCGCCGCAGATCCCCTGCATGGTCTTTATTCGGAATGATGATCGAGACGAGCGGCTCGTACGGCAGATCGTAGGTCACGTGGTAGACACCGGCATCGATCCCATTTTTCACCGTTCCCTTGGCCCCGATCCGCTGCAGGTGGGCCTCGATCGCCCGGCGCCCGCTCTCAAAGGCATACCCCTTGGAGGCAGCATTTCCCGCCGTGGACTGATCGTAGCTCCGCCAGTGGTACAGCACCTTCGGGATGTGCACGATATGCTTTGCCTGCTCGACGCATCGGAAGACAAAGTCATAGTCCTGCGAGCCGTCGAAATCCGGGTCAAAGCCGCCTACCTTCCTGGCCAGGTCCATGGAGACGCAGGTCAGATGGCAGATGTAGTTCATGGAACAAAGCAGGTCCGGATTAAAATCCGGCTTGAAATGCGGATCAAAAAACTTCCGCCCCGCAAGGTCCGTCTTGTCCTCGTCAGAGTATATAAAATCCGGAGGAAACAGATTGGCAGAACCCTGGTTGGAAGATCCTTTGGCAACCGGATTCTGGCAGGCCAGGGCCAGCTCAAAAAGGGCATTCGGCGCCAACAGGTCGTCATGGTCGAGCAGGACGATGTAGTCGCCCTTCGCCATCGCCAGGGCTGCATTCGTATTTCCGGCAATCCCCCGGTTCTCCTTCAGCTTTTTGTAATGGATCGTCGGCCAGGAGCTCTTCAGGGCAGGGAGAGATGCGATCTCGTCGCTCAGATGGTCATCCTCACCGCCGCCATCCGCCAGGCACAGCTCCCAGTTCCGGTAGGACTGGTCCACGACACTCTGCAAAAGGGCATTCAAAAGCTCCGGCGGCGTTTTGTAGACCGGCACCAGGATCGAGAAGAGCGGCTCCTTCGCAAGCTTCGTCCGTCTCTGACGTGCCAGTTCCTCCTTATCCGGCTCGGTCTCCTTGCGGAACCGGTCATAGCCGATTTTCTCCACTTTAAAAAGCTTCCGGTATATCTTGTAGCTGGTTTTTTTCCAGCCGTTATTCTTCAGGTAACGCCACGTTTTGACAATCGCGTTCGCATTGTCCATGGCATCCTCTCGCTTCTCCATGACGGTTCCTCACTTCTCCGACAAAATAATTTCTCTTCTGTATAGAATATCACATGCGCAGAAGACTTGCAAACCCTGGGGTGAGTCAAAAAAACCGCCCCCATGACTCGCCCATGACTTAAAAAAGCCCTCCCTGCCGTTTTCGCGATAGGGAGGTCTTTCTATTACAGTACCTTGGCAAGGAAGCTTTTCAGGC
>CAMOGO010000262.1 GCA_946614075.1 uncultured Lachnospiraceae bacterium
CTTTATCGGGATCGGTTCCATCATCGTTTCCGGTATCATCCTGAAGAAATTCAAGGCTTTCGCAGGAGAGCCGGCGCCCTTCGTTATGGAGCTGCCCTCTTATCATGTACCGTCCGTCAGCAACGTGCTTCGTGCCACCTGGGAGCGCGGCTGGTCCTTCATCAAGCGTGCAGGATCCGTCATCGTGATCTCTTCCATCATTATCTGGGGACTGAAGTCCTTCGGCAACATCAACGGTCACTTCGGACTGGTGGATGATATGTGGGAAGATCCGGCCATTGTAACGGAAGCAACTGTAACAGAACTTGCAGAGAAGATGAACATTCCGGAAGAGGACGTAACGCCCATGGATGCTTCCTTCCTTGCAGATGTCGGAAACGGTATATCCTTCGTATTCAAGCCCCTCGGCTTTGGTTCCTGGAAGCCCGCGGTGGCTACGATCACCGGACTTGTCGCCAAGGAAGAAGTCGTCGGTACCTTCGGCGTCCTCTACAACTATGACGACAGCGAAGAAGAGCTCGGAGAAAACGGCGAGCAGATCTGGGACCGCGTAGCGAACGATTACTCGGCAGCATCCGCATTTGCCTTCATGGTATTCAACCTGCTGTGCGCTCCGTGCTTCGCGGCCATCGGCGCCATCAAACGTGAGATGAACAATGCAAAATGGACCTGGGCAGCCATCGGCTACATGACCTTGTGGGCCTACATCCTGGCCTTCATCTGCTATCAGGTCGGCGGCCTGTTCTCAGGAGATGTATCCTTCGGAATCGGCTCCATCCTCGGCATCGCCCTGATCGCCGGCATCATCTACATGCTGGTCAGAAAAGGCTACGTACCGGAAGAAGGCAAAAAGAGCCTGACCTCCGTGGACGCCGCAGCATATTAAATTCGTGTCAGAGGGGACGGTTCTGTTTGACACACGTGTCAAAGGGGACGGTTCTGTTTGACACAAAGAGTTAGCGAGGACGCCTTGGTGAGTCAAAGGGACGCTCCAATTTGACTCACTATGACTCATAAAATGAGGTATTGGTTATGCCGGTAGTGATTGGAAATCTGATAGCTATACTGATGGTCTGCGCACTGGTATTTGTGTGTGCCAGAGAGATCCTGCAAAGCCATAAGAGCGGCGGGTGCGGAGGCTGCGCCGGATGCAGCGGATCGTGCGCAGGGTGCACAAAATGCGTTTCGCAGAAACCGTCCGCAAGGAGGAAAGCAGGATGATCAAGACGACTATAACCGTAGAAGGCATGATGTGCGGGATGTGCGAAGTACATGTCTGCGACGCGATCCGCAGGGCTGTTCCGTCTGCAAAAAAGGTGACAGCTTCACGCAGAAAGAAAACGGCGTCCTTTGTGACACAGGACGCGGTGGATACTGCGGCTGTGATGGAAGCCGTCAACCAGACAGGGTATAGCTGTAAGGATATCATGTCAGAAACCTGCTAGCAGATAGCAGATCATACCAGGTGATAAAACGAAGGAGACAGGGACCCTGTCTCCTCCTTTTTGTTTACTCGTGCAGGATCAGCGCGACCAGCTGCACGACCTCGTCTGTGCGGTTGCCGATGCCGTGCCCTTCGCCGGGCGGGCAGATCGTCACATCTCCGGCGCTGACGCTCACTTCATTGTCCGCACTGCCATCCAGGTAGCAGGCAGTTCCCTTTATAATGTAAAACAGTTCCGACTCCCCTTCGTGCAGGTGATATCCGATGCTGCAGCCCGGATTGAGGGTGATGATGGAAAACAGCCTTCCCTTCTGATTAAGATCCGCATCGGATCCGATCAGGCTGGTCAGCATTACGGTGCCGTCTCCATCACGCATATGTTCTTTGTATTCGATGCTGCATTCATTTGCTCTTCTGATCATGAGTTTAACTCCTTTTATGACAACTTTGCTCATTTATCCCGATGGGTTCTGAATTTACGCAGCTACACCGTTGTATTCCTAAGGAGAAACTATTAACGTGCAATTCCCAGCGCTGCGAATAATGCATCGTCGATATCGGTGTTTGCCTCAAGGCCGTTTGCTTCACGGAAGGCCTTGATCGCCGCAAGGGTCCGATCACCGCTGACTCCATCGACAGGGCCGGCATCGTATCCGGCTTTGTTCAGGGCATCCTGGACCAGGCGGATACTGTCTGCATCCGTATAAACAGTATTCTCTTCGGGAGTCTGCGAGGCGGCAGGACGTCCGGGTTCTCCCAGCGTGAAGATCTCTGTGATGTAAGAGGAACCTCTGACAGATGCCGCAAGAACTTTGCCGTCTTTGCTCAGCGTGACGGACAGGTCTTCCGCTGCAATATCCGGATATCGGATCAGCTCCGTTCCGTCCGGCGCGTAAGCAGCAGCGCCTCCGTCGACATTCTGCACGGAAACCATAGTGGCATCCCCGTATGGAACCGCGCCAATGGCGCTGATCTCACTTTCCATCTGGCTGTGGAACGTGGCGTAGTAGTCCGAAGTGCCGTCATTTACAAAGGTTCCCAGTTCCTTCTCTCCGGTTTTTTTGCCGTCCCATCCATAGTACTGGGCCGACACAAGATATTCATCCGGACCTTCTCCCTCAGAGTCCATGAGAAACAGATTTTCGGTACTGACTTCTTTGCCGGTCCCGACATCCGTCATGGAGAAGCGCAGGATCCCGTTTGCGCCCACATAAACCTCAGCGCCTTCCTCTCCCCGGATGCCCTGCTCGTAATTCAGATCGATAGCTGCCCACGGAGTCCCGTAGCCCTTCATAGTGTTGTCGCAAATGCAGGCCCATCCGTTCTCGAAGGAGGCCCCGACAAGCGCATAGACTCCGTGCAGGCTGACCTGCGGGACCCATTCGGTTACCGCGGACGTTTCCGGGTTCTCCCGTTCTTTCGGAGCTGCTTCCGATTCTGCTTCCTGCTTCGCTGCCGACGCAGGTATGGCAATCAGGACCAGGGAAAGGAGCAGGCAAAGACAGGAGGAAAAGTGTTTCCGGGTTTTTTCAGGATTTCGTTGTGATGTTGTTTGTTTCATTTGACAAATACCTCCCATGCATGTGCTGAAATACAGTGTTCCATAAATAACAGTAAAGAGAAATGATGGGAAAGTCAAGGAAAACAGAGAACCATCCCCGTGTCTCCTGTGAGTGCGCAATTTGTGATAGAACATCTGATATAATGCTGTCAGAACAAAGGGACAATCATATTTGATAGAAAGAACGGCAGGACATGCAGTTTGATCTTTTTTCAACGGTTATCATTACCATTTTGGCAGGCGGTTTTCTCTATCAGATGTAGCAGAGTACCACGTCCATAGGAGCAACTGCACCGCATGGGCGTGGATGAATGCCTGACAAACTTATTGGTTTCTGATGTA
>CAMOGO010000263.1 GCA_946614075.1 uncultured Lachnospiraceae bacterium
GTTTCAGCCGACGAACCAAGAATGTCGGCGATATATCTCTGGCTTGTAGTGTCTTCGATGTATCTTCCAATGCCTTATGCGGCAGCCCTTAGATAGCCTACCGGTTTGCAAAGCTGCGCTGGCGCACGATCTCAAAGGCCAGCACGCCGCAGGCGACGGAGGCGTTCAGGGAATCAATGTTCCCCTTCATTGGAATAGAGGTCAGGAAATCGCATTTCTCCCGGACCAGGCGGCTGACGCCGCTGCCCTCGTTCCCGATCACCAGGCCGATCGGGCCTTTCAGATTCTGGCGGTACATGACCTCACCGGCCATATCCGCACAGACAAACCAGACTCCCTTACTTTTCAGCTCCTCGATGGTCGCGGACAGGTTCGTCACACGGGCCACAGGAGTATAGTTCAAGGCACCGGCGCTGGTGCGGGCGACGGTGGCCGTGAGGCCGACCGCCCTGTTTTTCGGGATGATCACGCCATGCGCACCTGCCAGATTGGCGGTACGTACGATCGCGCCCAGATTATGCGGATCCTCGATCCCATCCAGCAGGATGATAAAGGGATCCTCACCCTTCTCAGCAGCCGCGGCCAGGATATCCTCTACCTCGGCGTACTCGTAGGCGGCGGCGTAGGCGATGACACCCTGATGCTTGCCGGTGGAGGAGAGCTGGTCCAGCCGCTCCTTGGCCACGTACCGGATCATGGTGTCCTGCTTGCGCGCCTCCCGCAGGATCGTCTGGATCGGACCATCCTTGCAGCCATCCTGCAAGAAAACCTTGTCGATGGTTTTTCCGGACCGGAAAGCCTCGATGACGGCATTGCGCCCTTCTATCGTAAATTCCTCGTATCTCATTCGTTCTCCAGGTATTATGAAAGCAAAGTGCGGAGCGCCGCGTATGCTTTCGTACTATATGACACTACAATATGAAATTAGTTCCGGCTCTTTGCGGTGATCTCCGCGGGCAGCCGCGAAAGGCCGTAAGCCAGAAGCTCCCTTACACGGTCCATCCGTCCGGTCAGGTACAAATAGCCGATCAGAGCCTCAAAGCCTGTCGCAAACCGGTAATCCGCAAGGCTTGCGTTTTTGGCCTTTGTGTGCGTGTGGGCATTTTTCCCCCGGCGAAAGATGTCGTTTTCCTCCTCGGTGAGCTCTGGTGCCAGAATGCGGATCAGAGCTGACTGGGCAGTGGCCTTGGAGAAGGCGCTCGCGCGGGCATTGAGGCGGTCCGGGGGCATCAGAGCCCCCATGACCACCCATTCGCGGATATACTGCTCGTAAACGGCGTCGCCCATGAAGGCGAGCGCCAGGGGGGACAGCTCCTGCGGCGAAACCGTATGGCCGGCGGCCTCCTGCACAGGAACCGTATGACCCGCGGCTTCCTGTCCGGAAACCGTATGAAGCGCGGCTTCCTGCCCGGACGCTGTACCCTCTGCAGCAGACAGTGTCTTCGTTACGCTCTCTTCCACTTTACACCCTCTCTGGTGTCCTCAAGCAGGATGCCCTTGGCTGCGAGCTCGTTGCGGATCTCATCGGCGCGGGCGAAGTTCTTTGCCTTGCGGGCTTCCTTACGCTCTGCGATCAGCGCCTCGATCTCCTCATCGAGGATCTCTTCCTTCTTCTCGGTGATGATGCCACAGACGTCGCACAGGGTCTCGAGCTTGCTCAGTGCGTAGTCGAGATATGCCTTGGAGGAAGCCTCCGTTGCGGTGGAGTTGACGTGCTTTACCAGCTCAAAGATGGCTGCGATACCATCGGCGGTATTGAAATCGTCGTCCATCGCATCCTCGAACTTCTTGACAAAAGCATCGACTCCTGCAACCTGCTCCTTTTCTGCCTCGGTAAGCTCCATGACCTGTGCCTTGGCGGCGAGATCCTTGGCGTTCTGGACTGCGGTCAGGATACGGGTCAGGCCGTTCTTAGCCTGCTCCATCAGCTCAGCGCTGAAATTCAGCGGGCTGCGGTACTGGGCGCCCAGCATGAAGAAACGCAGAACCTGAAGATCGTATTTCTCGCTGATCTCACGGACGGTGAAGAAATTGCCCAGGGACTTGCTCATCTTGCGGTTGTCGATGTTCAGGAAGGCATTGTGCATCCAGTAGTGTGCGAAGGTCTTGCCGCTGGCTGCCTCAGACTGTGCGATCTCGTTCTCGTGATGAGGGAAGATCAGGTCCTCGCCGCCTGCGTGGATATCGATCTCCTCGCCCAGGTAGCGCTTGGACATGACGGAGCACTCGATGTGCCAGCCCGGACGGCCCTGGCACCAGGGGGATTCCCAGAAGGGCTCGCCTTCTTTTTTCGGTTTCCAGAGGACGAAGTCGAGCTCGTCTTCCTTGCTGTCAGCACCGGTGACCTTGATTTCACGGAAGCCGGACTGCAGATCATCCAGGTTCTTGTGGGACAGCTTGCCGTAGCCCTTGAACTTACGGGTGCGATAGTAGACGGTGCCGTCGCCGGAGCGATATGCGTAGCCCTTGTCCATCAGGGTCGAGATCATATCCAGCATGCCGCCGATCTCCTCGGTTGCCTTCGGGTTCTTGGTGGCGGGCTTGATGTTCATGCCCTTCATATCCTTGAGGCACTCTTCGATATAACGCTCGCTGATGACAGAGGAATCCACACCCTCTTCGTTGGCCTTCTTGATGATCTTGTCGTCGACATCGGTGAAGTTGCTGACGAAATTGACCTCGTAGCCCTTGTACTCGAAGTACCGGCGGACGGTGTCAAAGACGATCATCGGGCGTGCGTTGCCGATGTGGATGAAATTATAGACCGTAGGTCCGCAGACGTACATCCGGACCTTTCCCGGCTCGATCGGGACGAACTCTTCCTTCTGCTTGCTGAGCGTGTTGTAAATTTTCATTTTGACCCTCCTTAAAAAAATAAGCCGTCTCTCATCCATGACAAGAGACGGCTCACCGCGGTTCCACTCTTCTTGGAATCCATAAAATACCGGATTCCCCCTTACACTCTCCTTAACGCGGAGACTTCGTAGACAGATACTTTCCCTCAGGTTTCCCTGTCTCAGCTCCCGGATGCACTTTCCCGAAAGTCCCATGCGAAGCGGCTTTCAGCCGGTGACCGCTCCTCTCTGCCCATGGCCTTTTCCCGGTACTCTCTCCGTTCAGACGCCTTTAAGCTGTTATGATTATACAATATCTCTGCGGTATGTCCACCGCAGCATCATTCTTTATGATAGGCAACCAGCGGCTTTTTGTCAAGCCTTCTCAGACACAAGTCCCTGACGGTAGCACTGCAGCAGGACCTTGAGGTCGTCGATACGAGCCTGGATCCGGCGGCCGTTGTCGGTATCGCGGATCATGATCCGGTACGGCTCGGTTTCA
>CAMOGO010000264.1 GCA_946614075.1 uncultured Lachnospiraceae bacterium
AAAAAAGTCGGCACCCTTTTCATCAACAGCTCCATCGTCACCGACGAGGTGTTCCGCGATGATGTGAAGGTGGTGAGTGCCCCTGTCACAGATCTGGCATTCGAGCTGGGCAATGCCAAGGTTCTGAATGTCATCATGCTGGGCGTATACGTAGGATATACGCAGGTCATCGACCCGGCGATCGTCTGGGAGACCATCGAGCACAAGCTGGCTTCTAAGCCGAAGCTTCTTCCGCTGAATAAGCAGGCCTTTGAAAAGGGTCTTGAGATCGGAAAAAGCCAGAGAGCATAGAGAATGCTGATTTTACGCCCCGGAGATTTTTGGTCTCCGGGGCGTTTGGGGACCACTATGAAAAGAACAGAAATATCCTTAAGAGGCGGTATCCGGCAGAAAATATTCCGTATGCTTCTGATCACACTTATCATGATTATCGCAGCCTATACCGCTGTCTTTCTTTACCAGTCAAGGAAGGTGGAGCAGCTGGTCCATGAAACCTACGAGGAGCAGCGGCAGATCTACACGGATATGGGGCTGGAGGATCAGTTTGAGACTCTTAGAGAGAATGCGGTGTCGGCTTTTCACAGCGAAATGTTTCACGCACGGAATATCCTTATTCTTCTGCTGGTGCTGATCGTCGCGGCGGGTGTGGCTTCGGCGTACTCGATCACGCAGCGGATCATCAACCCGCTCAATACGATCACCAGGCGGGTGGCTTCTCTGGGCGTGAGAAACCGGCAATTTAAAATGGAAGATATCTACAGGACCGGGGACGAGATTGAGGTGCTGGCGGAGTCCTTCGCCAAGCAGTCTGCCCGGAATGTGCTTTATATAGACCAGATCAAGGCGGTCACAGCGGAAAAGGAACGTATCAGCGCGGAGCTTGATATGGCGCGGAGGATTCAGGCCAGCCAGGTTCCTAAGAATTTCGACACCTTCTGTCCCAGGCGGGAGATCGCTTTGTATGCCAATATGCGGCCTGCCAGGGAGGTAGGAGGAGATTTTTACGATTTCTTCATGACCGATGACGATCATGTCTGCCTGGTCATGGCGGATGTCTCGGGCAAGGGCGTTCCGGCGGCTTTGCTCATGATGATCAGCAGAACGCTCATCAAAACCCATCTGCAAAATGGCGAGAGTCCCGCACAGGCGCTTGCCAGTGTAAACAATCAGCTGTGTGAGACAAACGACGCGGATTTCTTTGTGACGGTATGGCTGGCTTCGATCGAGCTTTCCACGGGTAAGGGAATCGCAGCGAACGCCGGACACGAGCATCCGGTGATCCGCCGGGCCGGCGAAAACTACGAGCTGGTAAGGTACAAGCATTCCATGCCGATCGGCGCTATGGCCGGCATTCCTTTCAAGGAGCATGAATTCGAGCTTTTCCCGGGTGACAATCTGTTTGTCTACACGGATGGTGTGGCGGAGGCGACCGATCCGGAGGGACGGCTGTTTGGATCGGACCGGATGCTGGAGGTGCTGAATACCGATCCGGAGGCAAGCCCGCAGGAGACCCTGGCGGCCATGCTGGACAAGATCGACTCCTTTGCCGCGGAGGCGGAGCAGTTTGACGACATCACGATGCTGTGCTTCCAGTATCTGGGGTAAAGGGAGTCAGGAGATTATCGATGAACAGTCATAATATAAAAAAGGCTCTGAGAGTCATAGGGGATATTTTTGTCCCGATGCTGCCGGGCATCATCTGTGCCGGATTATGCGGAGGCTTTGCTTCGCTCATAGCGCAGGTCGTGCCGGACTATGCCCAAAACAGCGTGTGGGCGCTCATCTACCAGATCCTGTCCTTGATCAATACCTCTATGATGACGTTCCTGACGGCCTGGACGGGCTACCGTGCGGCGGAGCGCTTCGGGGGAACGCCTATCCTTGGCGGGATGCTTGGCATGATCACGTCCTTGGATGGGATCAATCGCATCGCGGAGATTCTGGGCCTGTACAATGCGGAAATCCCGCTGGATTCGGTCCTTGTCAGCGGGAAGGGCGGCGTCCTTGCCGTCATTGCAGGCGCGCTTCTGATCGCTTTTGTGGAAAAGGCGATCCGGGCAGTCGTGCCGAAGTCGGTTGATGTGGTATTTACGCCGCTTCTTACGATGTTTCTCTGCGTGATCCCTTACATCATATTCATCATGCCGCTGTTTGGCTACGCCTCGGGTGGGATTGTCTGGCTGTTCGGCAGAGCCTGTCTGTCCCAGAATCTGTTTGTCCGTGCGGTGTCCGGCTATATCGCGGCGGCGCTGTTCCTGCCTCTTGTGGCGACCGGCATGCACCACGGCCTCGTGGCGCTCTACAGCGTCCAGCTGCAGGAGCTTGGCTTTGTGACGCTTTACCCGGCCCTCGCCATGGCAGGCGCGGGACAGGTCGGAGCTGCCCTCGCTCTTTGGAAAAAGGCAAAAAAAGCCGGCAATTCGGGGCTGTGCTCCATCATCGCCGGTGCTTTGCCGGCCGGACTGCTGGGAGTAGGAGAGCCTCTTATCTACGGCGTTACGCTTCCTCTGGGAAAGCCATTTCTGACGGCCGGACTAGGCGCGGGCTTTGGCGGTGCCTTTGTCATGGTCACGCAGGTGGCTTCCATCACCTGGGGACCTTCCGGCCTGCTGGGAGCTTTCGTGATGACCGCGGGTCAGGGCGGACCGGTCTTAAGTGTCCTGTTTTATCTGATCGCTCTGGTCATCAGCTATGCAGGCGGGTATTTCATTACCAATTTCTTTTACCGGGATGAAGAGCTGGATTCTGAGATTTCCCCCTCTGCCGGACAGACGGCTTCCTGGCGGAACGCTTCCTTTGCCCGCCTGAGCAGGAAAAAAGCGCGGAAGGTCCGCGCCGGAGAGCGTTTGACAGGAGCTGGGGATTTTGAGATGGAGGACCTGGTTCTCGTGGCCGCCGTGGATGGCGAGACGGTTCCGATGAAGCAGATCCCGGACATCATGTTTTCATCCGGCGTCATCGGAAAATGCATCGGCATCATGCCGGAAAACGGCTGCATTCTGGCTCCCTGCGACGGAGTAGTCACTGAGATTTCCGACACGAAGTATGCGGTGACGTTTCTCGCACCGGGAGGGATGGAGGTTATCCTCCTGGCAGGACTGGACACCTTCCTTCTGAATGGCAGCGGGTTTGACCTTTGTGTGAAAGAAGGAGACTCTGTAAAAGCCGGACAGAAGGTGATGGATGCGGATCTGGAGCAGATCGAGAAAGCAGGCCTCTCACCGATCGTCATCACCGTCCTGAGCAATCAGGATTAATGAACCGCCAGATGACACTGGGGACGGTTCTCGATGACACTGGGGACGGTTCTCGCTGTCATCGTCCCTGGCACTGGGG
>CAMOGO010000265.1 GCA_946614075.1 uncultured Lachnospiraceae bacterium
CCGCCGGAGATGGAAGAGGTGGAGATGAAGTTTGAAAGCCTCACCGAGCAGCAGACAGACCCCTATTCCATTTGGAATTATGTGCGCCGGGCGATCCGCCTGCGTAATCTCTACCCCATCATCGCGTCCGGAAGGACCGTGCCGTGCACGGAGCTTTCCAATGAGGCGGTCTGCGTTTTCGGACGCACCGAAAAGAGCGATGAGAGCGCAGATGCCGCAGGTACGGATGCGGAGATGGATAACGTTTTGTGGATCGCCGTGAATATGTCTGAGACGGAGCAGGTGATCCCTGTCGGAGAAACCCTTGGCAGCCTGCAGCTTGCCGCAAATCTGGCGGTGGGCGAGGCGGAAGGCAAGCTTGCCGATGGGCAGCTGACCCTGCCGCCTTTTGGGATCGCATTCCTTGAGAAAGCAGAATGAGTATAAAAAGACGTGCCTGAAAGAAGACGGAAATGACGTCAGAGGCACGGATACAGACAGATATCGCAGCGGGAGGATAAAAGAATGCCGGACTGGCTGAAGAATGCAGTGTTTTACGAGATTTATCCCCAGACGTTTCTGGATACGAACGGGGACGGGATCGGCGATCTGAAGGGGATCATAGAGAAGCTGGACTACGTCCGGGAGCTGGGATGCAATGCCCTGTGGCTGAACCCTCTTTTTGACTCGCCGTTCAAGGACGCAGGCTACGACGTCCGCGATTACAAAAAGGTCGCGCCGCGCTACGGGACCAATGAGGATCTGACCGAGCTCTTCTCCGAGGCGCATAAACGGGGCATCCATGTCCTTCTGGATCTGGTGCCGGGGCATACCTCCGAGGAGCATCCTTGGTTTTTAAAGAGCGGGGAGGATGTGCCCAATGAGTACAGCGGGCGCTACATCTGGACGGATCAGGCGTTTAAGGGCATCGCGGGCCACCCCTACATCAGCGGCGAGTTTGACCGCAGCGGCTGCTACATGCTCAATTTCTTCAAATGCCAGCCGGCGTTAAACTATGGCTGGGCGAATCCGACGGAGTCCTGGCAGAGCCCGGTCGATGCGCCGGAGTGCCTGGCGACACGCGAGGCCATGAAGGATGTCATGCGGTTCTGGCTGGATGCCGGCTGCGACGGCTTCCGCGTGGATATGGCGGACTCCCTGGTCAAGGAGGACGACGAGAGAAAGTCGCAGACCTGCCGGATCTGGCAGAATATCCGCGAGATGCTCGATCACGAGTATCCGGAGGCAGCGATCATCTCCGAGTGGTCGAATCCGGAGCTCGCTCTCGGACAGGCCGGCTTCCATGCGGATTTCTACCTCGATCACTGGTACAATGGCTACAATACGCTGCTGCGCGACCACGAGTCCGGCGGCGAGGACCGGAGCTTTTTCCGAAAGGATGCCCGCGGGGATATCCTGCGCTTCCTCGACGATTACCTGCCCAAATGGGAGAAGACCAGGGACAAAGGCTACATCAGCTTTATCACCTGCAATCACGACACGCCTCGCTGCGGCGGGCGGCTGACGCAGGATGAGATGAAGATCGCGTGGGCCTTTCTCCTGACCCTGCCGGGCGTCCCGTTCGTCTACTACGGCGACGAGATCGGCATGCGCTATCTGGCGGACATCCGGACCAAGGAGGGCGGCTATCAGAGGACCGGCAGCCGGACCCCGATGCAGTGGGACCGCACCGGAAACTACGGCTTTTCCACGGCGGCACCGAAGGACCTTTACACACCGACGGATCCGGCGGCCGATGCTCCGGTCGTAGATGAGCAGATGGCGGATCCCGACTCGCTTTGGCATGTGGTGCAGGAGGTGCTGCGGCTGCGCGCAGCGACGTGCGACCTGCAGGCTGACGGGCCTTTTGAGGTGATCTACGCGGAGAAAGAAAAGCTCCCCTTTGTCTATCGCCGCGGATCCGTCGTGATGGCGGTGAACCCCTCCGGCCATGTGCATATCGTGGAGCTGGAAGAAAACGCAGCCGACAGGCTTTTTGCCATCGGCGAGGCCGAATGGCAATCGGGCAAAATCTGCATGGGACCGCAGTCCTTTGCCATGTGGACGGTTAAGGACTAGATGTGTACGAAGGATAAAACCGATAGGACACTGGACCATAAAAAGCGAAGTACCGGACAGGACTGTGCAGCCAAAACACCCTGAAACAGACAGAATCCGATAAAAGATAAGAACTATATAGAAACCAGAAAGGAACCAAACGAATGATGAAATTCAAGGACATGCCCTATGAGCGCCCGGATATGAAGGCAGCGGCGCAGAAAATCGACGAGATGACCGAGGCCTTTAAGAACGCGAAGACCTACGAGGAGGCACGCCGCATTTTTATCGAGAAGGATAAGGCAGCGCGTACGCTGCAGACGATGTCGACCCTGGCTCACATCCGCCACACGATCGATACGAGGATCGAGTTCTACGATGCGGAGAACCGTTTCTTCAACCAGGCCTTCCCGCAGCTCAGAGAGCATGAGCAGGGCTGGACGAAGGCCCTTTTAGAGAGCCCCTTCCGTCCGCAGCTGGCGGAGGAGTTTGGAGAGATCGTCTTCATCAACGAGGAGATCGACATGCGTTCCTTCTCTCCGGAGCTGATCCCGGATATGCAGAAGGAAGGCGAGCTGGTGCAGGATTACGAAAAGCTCCTGGCCTCCGCGCAGATCCCGTTCGAGGGCGGTGTCTACACGCTTTCTCAGCTGTCTCCCTTTAAAAACGATCCCGACGATGCCAGAAGACTGGCAGCCTGGAAGGCCGAGGGACAGTGGTACAAGGACAATCAGCCGGAGATGGACCGCCTGTACGATGAGCTCGTGCACCTGCGCGATACGATGGGCAAAAAGCTGGGCTACGAGAATTACATTCCGCTGGGCTATGACCGTATGAGCCGCAACGATTACGGCATCAAGGACGTAGAGGCCTTCCGTGAGAACGTCCGGAAGTACCTCGTGCCGCTGGCGGAGGAGATTTACAAGGAGCAGGCAAAGCGCCTGGGCAAGGAATATCCGATGAGCTTTGCGGACAACGTGATGGAGTTCCGCTCCGGCAATCCGAAGCCGGTCGGTACGCCGGACGATATCCTGCGCGCCGCGGACAAATTCTACGATGAGCTGTCCCCGGAGACGAGTGAGTTCTTCCGCACGATGCGGGAGGGTGACCTTCTGGATGTGCTCTCCACCGAGGGCAAGCGCAGCGGCGGCTACTGCACGAGCCTGCCGGATTACCGTGTGCCTTTCATCTTCGCGAACTTCAACGGCACCCAGGGCGATGTGGAGGTCCTGACCCATGAGGCCGGACATGCCTTTGCCGCCCTTGTGAACCGCGATCTGATCCCGA
>CAMOGO010000266.1 GCA_946614075.1 uncultured Lachnospiraceae bacterium
CAAGTTTTTTGTTTTCCTCTTTTCTCCCTTGGAAAACCGCGCTATAATTATTTTCATGGTAAATACGATTGGAATTTACCTGTGGGGGGATTAAGAATGATGATGAATGAACTTCAGGCACGCAGCCTGGTTGCCGAAGAAGGTCTTCGCCTTTTGAAAAGCGGACTGGTAGCACGCACTTGGGGAAATGTGAGCTGCCGGATCGATGAGGACCACTTCGTGATCACACCGAGCGGCCTGGGATATGAACATATGCTTCCGTCGGATCTCGTACGGATCACCGTGTCCGACGGCAGTGAGCTGGGAAACCGGATGCCTTCCAGCGAAAAAGGGATCCATCTGGCTGCCTACCAGATTTTTTCCGATGTCAATTACTGCATTCACACGCACCAGACAGCGGCCACGATCATCGGTCTGACCGGCTGGAAGGATGAGTTTATGACAGAGACAGAGCGCGCTCTTCTGGGCGGTGTGGCGGAAGCAGGCTACGGACGCTCCGGCTCCAAAAAGCTCTCGGACAATGTCCGGAAGGAAATGGCCGCCGGCGCACACGTCATCCTGATGCCGCACCACGGCATCCTGTCCTGCGGCGTCGACCGGGATGAAGCTTTCAAAAGAGCCCTTCTCCTCGAGCAGATCTGCCGGCGTCAGGTGAAAGGTCAGCCTGTCGAGATATCTTACGAAAAGGCCATGAAGATCACCGGCCAGGATGAAAGCCTCGCCGAGGCACCGATACCGGAACCCGAAACCCTGGAGGAAATCTCGGATCATCAGGAGCCGCCTCACCTGCCGCACCTGGTACAGCCATCCGATCTGCTTTCCAAGGACGTGATATCGCACCTTTCCTCTCTGCCCAATCTTCGGCTGAACGCCAGCAAGACCGCACTGAAGGCCGCTGCCTCCCGCTCTCCTATCCCTGCGCAGATCGATGACATGGCACAGATGATCGGCTCACATATCCCGGTCGCTTCCGAGTATGATACCCTCGCGATCGCAGACGGACTGGTCCGGTTCCACGCTGTCCAGATACCCCGGATCGGCATCCTGGTCTCCGCCGAGGACCCCGGCGACGCCGAAGCCCTCCTGATCCTGACCGAGCAAGCCGCAGCCGCCTGCCTGCACACCCGCGCCTTGCATATGGAGAAAAAAGCTTCCCTAAGCTTCCTCGAGGCCACCATCCAGCACCAGAACTATCAGCGCAGCTACTCCCGCCGCAAGAGCAGCTAAATTTGACCTTCTGCCGCACCGGCCGCCCGTTGCCGTAAGGCAACAATTACCTTTGGGCGGCCGTGTACATAATAAAAAACGCCGATGGCATGCAGAAGATACATGTCATCGGCGTATTTTTTTGTTCAGAAGCTTGTGCTGTTTTATGGTTCAGCGGCTTGCCATGTTTAGTTTTCCCGGTTCGCGAGCTCTCGGGTAATATCTTCCCAGGTTAGGCCCTTCTCCGCCATGAGAACCATCATATGATAGAGGAAATCGGAAATCTCGTAGACGACCTCTTCGGGGTCAGGGTTCTTGGCCGCGATGATGATCTCCGAAGCCTCCTCTCCCACCTTCTTCAGGATCTTATCGATCCCCTTGTCAAACAGGTAGTTCGTATAGGACCCTTCGCGGGGGTTCTCCTTGCGGTCGTGGATCACATCATAGACCTGCTGCAGGGCGGTAAGCGGATTCACCTCGGAGTAGTCCTTCGCGGCCAGCTCGCGGTAGAAGCAGGACCGGTTCCCGGTGTGGCAGGCGGCGCCGACCTGGCGGACCTTCGCCAGGATCGTGTCATTGTCACAGTCGATGAGGAGCTTCCGGACGTACTGGAAATGACCGGAGGTCTCGCCCTTGACCCAGATGGACTGGCGGCTGCGGCTGTAGTAGGTCATTTTCCCGGTTTCGCAGGTCAGGCGATACGCTTCTGCATTCATATAGGCCATCATGAGGACTTCGGAGGTCTTGTAATCCTGTACGATCACAGGGACGAGGCCGTCGGGTCCTTTTTTCAGCTCCTCGAAGGTCAAAAACGGCACAAAGGTGTCGACCGGGATACTGCGGGACAGGTAATCCTGCTTGATCGCGTAAAAATCGGGAACCTCCGCTTTCGCCTCAAAGAGGATGCCCGTTGCCTCGAGCTTCCGGACAAACTGGGCTCCCTCCTCGGCACCTTGTGCCGTCATCCACATGCCGATGCTGCCGCCGTAATCCCTCATCAGAAGGCGTTTTTCCCCGAAGCGCTTTTCCGCCTCCGGATAAACGTCCTGGGCGGCTGCCTCCTCCTCATCAAAGAAAACCTGTCTGGCACCGGCGTAAAGATATTTCTTGACATCCTCGAGACGTCTGATAAAGCCGCCGGCGATGACCGGAATGTCTACCTGGGCTGTGATCTGGCGAAGGACAGCGATGGCCTTCTCGTGAGACGCATCATCCCCCGGCTCCTCCTCAAAAAGGATCGCATCTGCCCCTCTTTCATCCATCTGAAGGGCTTTTTGGACCGTTTCCTCTTCGTCTGCATTTTTTGCCATCGGCAGGATGGCGATCAGCTTAATCTTTTCCGTTTCCATATCGGATCACTTTCTAACCTTTCTGTTTTCTCCTCAGTCCTTCTCAAAGCGTACCCGGATCGAATTCGCGTGAGCCGTCAACTCCTCTGCCTCCGCAAAGGCCTCGATGTCCTCATGGACTGCCTGCAGGGCTTCACGGGAGTACAGGATGACGCTCGATTTTTTGACAAAGTCATCCACCGAGAGCGGGGAGAAAAAGCGTGCCGTGCCGTTGGTCGGCAGGACATGATTCGGGCCGGCGAAATAATCGCCGAGAGGCTCGGAGGAATAGGCGCCGAGGAAAATCGCTCCGGCGTGATGGACCTTCGTCATCGTCTCCATCGGATTGGCCGTGACGATCTCCAGATGCTCGGAGGCAATGGCGTCGACCATATCGATGGCCTTCGCCATGTCCGGTGCGACCAGCAGGAAGCAGTAATTTCCCACGGATTCCGCCAGGATATCTTTACGGGACAGGACTTTTAAGAAGCCCTCGATCTCCGCCTGAACCGCCTCGGCAACCTCTAATGAGGTCGTCACGAGGATCGCGGAGGCTCTCTCATCGTGCTCTGCCTGGGAAAGCAGATCGGCTGCGACATAGCGGGGATTGGCCGTCTCGTCGGCCAGCACCAGGATCTCGCTCGGTCCCGCGATGGAGTCGATCGCCACATGGCCGAACACCGCTTTTTTCGCCGTCGCTACATAGATATTTCCGGGTCCTACGATCTTATCGACCTTCGGTACGGTCTGCGTCCCGTAGGCCATGGCGGCAACCGCCTGTGCC
>CAMOGO010000267.1 GCA_946614075.1 uncultured Lachnospiraceae bacterium
CAGCTACGATCTGGACGCTAAGGGTGATTTCCTGGTAGTTGCTACTCATTATGATGGCGTTTACTACTGCTATGACAAGAACTTCAATTCCGTCGAGCTGCACACCTACGATTATGACAAGAACAGCGACTACTGGCTGGGCAATGAGTACTATGAGGACGAGAACGGTGTTATGGTTCACATCTCCGGACAGCCGGCGTTCACCGCAGAGTGCACTCTGACTGAGGATTCCGTTGAGCAGGCATTCGACATTGCAAAGGATCAGGTCAGCGTTGTTGACCTTCAGGGCAATGTTGTTGCTACGATGCCTTTTGTAACCTATGAGCTGGATGCATTCCAGAATGGCTACGCTGTCGTTGAGGGCCGCGACATGAACGGCAACTGGAAGTATGGCGTTATCAACCGTAACTTCGAGCTGGTTGTTCCGCTGATGTATGATGAGGTTGGCTCCTGGAGCGATGATATCTGCTTCATGAACGGTTATGTCCGCGTTGAGAGCAATGGTAAGTTCGGTTATGTCAATGAGGCTGGTGAGGAAGTCGTTCCCGTCACCTATTCTGACGCAGCCTGCAAGAATGCCGGAGACCTGATCTCTGTCATGCAGGATCTGGATGGCAACTATCGTCTGGTTACCGCTACCAAGGGTATGCTGGATGCCGTCTATACGGATTGCTACTATTATGCAACCGGTTATTATTCGCCGGTTGTCGTTGTCGCGGATGAGAGCGGCATGTATGGTGTCGTAGATTACAATGGCAACACAATCCTTCCTTGCCAGTATGACAAGTATGACATCGATCTCAGCGAGGATGGCTCCATGATCGTGGTTGAGGGCGATGATGGTGCTACCATCTACAAGCTTGGCTGGGATTTCGGTCCGGAAGAGGCTGCTGCTGAGCCGGTGCCCGCAGAGACTGAGCCGGTGCCTGCAGAGACTGAGCCGGTGCCTGCAGAGACTGAGGCTGTACCTGCAGAGACTGAGGCTGTTCCCGCAGAGACCGAGGCTGTTCCCGCAGAGACCGAGGCTGTTCCCGCAGAGACCGAGGCAGCACCTGTAGATCCTGGCACAAGAGCTGCCGGCGACATGGCTGCACTGGATGAGGCTTTTGCTTATACCAACTGGAATGTCGATGGCGATTTCCTGAGTTTTGATATGCAGGATGGAAATCTGGTCTTTACGATTTCTTCTGCAGATGGCTCTGTTGAGTTCTCCGGCGATGCCGATTTCACCTATACCGACAGTGGTATTCAGCTTGTCCTTTCCTTCGAGGGACAGAGCATGACCTACAATCTGACCCCGAATTTCAGCCTGGCAGACGTCAATGAGCCGGATGTTGCATATCCGATGTCTCTGGTTGCCGGTTGATCGGAAGCTTGCGTTTTAAAAACATGTAAATGAAAGAGGGCTGCTGCAAATCATGTTGCGGCAGCCCTTTTCCCGTAAAAACCACATGCGAGGCTTGGCCTCGCACCACCACTGATGAAAGAATGGGATTTTCCGGCATGGATCTGAAGACTTTTTTTGAACAGACACCGGAATGCGCGATTGCATTCTCCGGAGGAGTGGATTCTTCTTATCTGCTCTATGAGGCGGTCCGCCATGCAAAGCGTGTGCAGGCGTACTATATGAAAACGGCATTCCAGCCGGAATTTGAATTCCAGGATGCGCTTGAAATAGCAAGATACTGCGGTGTAGAGATGAAGGTACTGCAGGCCGATATTCTGGCTGTCGATACCGTCGCGGCCAATCCGTCAGACCGCTGCTACTATTGCAAACAGCAGATATTCGGAAGGATCCTTGCGGCAGCGGCGGAGGATGGCTTTACCGTGATCTGTGACGGAACCAATGCATCCGATGACGCCGGGGACAGACCCGGCATGAGAGCCCTTCAGGAGATGAAGGTGCTGTCACCTTTGAGAATTTGCGGACTGACGAAGTCCAGGATCCGGGAGCTGTCCAGGGAATGTGGGCTTGCTACCTGGGATAAGCCGGCCTATGCATGCCTGGCGACGAGGATACCGACAGGCACGAGGATTACGGCAGAAACCCTTCAGAGGGTTGAGGCAGCGGAAGGAGCTTTGATGAGGGCGGGGTACAAGGATTTCCGGGTACGCGTCCTGGGAGAGGTTGCCAGACTGCAGTTTACGAAAAATGATTTTGCGCGCGCAGCGGCAGAGCGGGAGGAAATAAGAACGCTTTTGCTTCCGTGGTTTGATACGGTCCTTTTGGATACCGCACTAAGAGGATAAAACGATGACGAAGAATGAAATGAAGGAGCTTCTGACACAGGTGCAGAAAGGAAACTGCACGCCGGAGGAAGCCCTGCTTAAGATAAAGATGGAGCCTTTTGAGGAGGTCGGAAATTTCGCCCGTGTGGATCATCACCGGGGCCTGCGCCAAGGTGCACAGGAGGTGATCTTCGGACAGGGAAAGACGCCGGAGCAGATTGAGGCTATCGTCCATGCGATGATGGGACACGGCGCCGTGAATATCCTGGTGACGAGACTCGACCGGGAAAAGGCAGAGGCCCTGGAGGGGAAAATTCCCTTCACCTACGATGCGGCGGCACGGATCGCCATCGCAAATCCCGCAGAGCATCCGGCAGTCGGATCGATCGTGATCGTCTCAGGCGGCACGAGCGACCTTCCCGTCTGCGAGGAGGCTGCCCTGACGGCTGAGGTGATGGGAAATCGGGTCACACGGCTCTACGACGTCGGTGTCGCAGGTCTGGAGAGACTCCTTTCCAACCTGGAGACGCTGATGAGCGCCCGCGTGATCATTGCCGTAGCCGGCATGGAAGGCGCTCTGGCGAGCGTCGTCGGCGGTCTGGTGGACTGCCCCGTGATCGCGGTTCCGACTTCGGTCGGGTATGGTGCCAGCTTTGGGGGCTTGAGTGCGCTTCTTTCGATGCTGAATTCCTGCGCGAGCGGCGTCAGTGTTGTAAATATTGACAACGGTTTTGGGGCAGGCTTCCTGGCCTCCCGGATCAACCAGATGGAGGGACTTTCATGAGAACATTGTACCTGGAGTGCCGTATGGGAGCGGCGGGAGATATGCTGACGGCGGCTCTTTATGAGCTTCTGGAGCCGAGTGAGAGGAAGCTTTTCCTGGAAAAGATGAACGCCTTAGCTCCGGGCCTTCGCATCGAAGCCCAGCCCTCCGTAAAATGCGGGATCCATGGAACACATATGTCGGTGACATTCGAGGGGCAGGAAGAAATCTCCGAGGACGTACATGACCACGAGCATGAGCACGATCACGACCATTGCCATGAGCATGACCACGACCATGACCACGATCACTGCCACGATCACGA
>CAMOGO010000268.1 GCA_946614075.1 uncultured Lachnospiraceae bacterium
AGGTACTCACGGAACAACAGGTTGGTGGCGCTGTAGCAGACCTCGGAGACGATCGCGTGATCACCGGAATTGAGGAATGTGGTGAATACGGCTGCGAGGGCAGCTACGCCGCTGGCGAAGACCGCGCCGTCCTCGGCCCCGGTCAGGGCACAAAGCTTCTCCTGCAGGACCATCTGGTTGACGTTGCGGTTGCGCTGGTAAATGTTGCTGTGAATGCCGCTCCAGTCGACCGGAGAGCCGTCTGTAGGGATGCGGTAGTTGGAAGTCATGTAAATAGGCTCGTTGATGGCGCCAAAGGTATCGTCCTTGCGGGCTCCGGCGTGAACAGCTGTAGTCTGGGTATGAAGAGTGTTTTTCATAGCGATTCTCCTTTTCTTTGCTCTGTCAATCAAAGCATTTTCTGGTTTTGAAGATCCTGACGATGTTTGCACGCTCCTATGATGTTTAGATGCTCTTATGATGTTTGCATGCTCTTATGATGCCTGCATGTTTCCTGCGTTGCCTGCATGTTTTGCGATACTGTATATTTCCAGCGTCGCGTGCTTTTTGTTGTCTCTAGCGTACCACGGAGTGATCGAAAAGAAAAACGAATAGTTTTGATAATATCCATCGGTTTTTCCGATTGATAAAAGAGGCGGGAAGGGGTAGACTAGAAAGTGACCAGATTGCTGAAGAACAAGGATCTCGGGGCAGGAACAGTCAAGGACGAAGAATGAAATTCATACTTCGGAACAGGTACGGAGCTATGAAAACATAGATTTCGGAATGGTTGCAGACTTGCCTGGAAAGGATTTAAAGATATGGAAATCAGGAATTTGACCACTTTCCTGAAGGTGGCGGCTCTTCGGAATTTCACACATGCTGCGAGGGAGCTTGGCTACTCGCAGTCGTCTGTCAGTGCGCAGATCCAGCAGTTGGAGGAGGAAGTCGGTGCGCCTCTTTTTAACCGGATCGGGCGGACGGTGACGCTGACCCAGTTTGGCGAGGAGCTGTTGCCCTACGCCAGACAGCTTAGCTCGATTGCGGATAAAATGGAGAATATGCTGAAGTCTGAGGCGTTTCTGGCGGGCACGCTGCGCATCGGGATGACCGATTCCCTGTCGGAGCTGCTCCTGGAGGATGCGTTCATCTCCTACCATCGCCGTTTCCCGCAGGTCAGGCTAGAGATCACGCTCGACACGACGAGCTCCCTGCTGGAGCGGATCCGCACGGGTCAGCTCGACGCCGCCTGCGTGATTGCCAATCCGCTGCCGCGTAGCGAATGGATCATCTGGGACGACATCGCGGTTCCCATCGTCGTGACCGCTAATCCGGCCAGTCCTCTGGCGAAGAAAAAGAGCGTCACCCTCGAGGAGATCAGCCGGCAGGAGCTGGTCCTGATGGAGGCGCTCGCTCCGTACAGTCTCGAATTTGAAAGTGCGCTGGCGCAGCGTCATCTGGAATGTCAGCCTGTTTTCCGCCTGGAGAGCACGGACACCGCGCGGCGGATTGTGGAGCAGGGTGATTTCCTGTCGGTCCTGCCGCTCTATGCGGTGGGCAGCTCGGCCAAGGAAGGGAAAATCAAGATTCTGAATATCCCGCAGTGGAAGCATAGCGAGTCGGTCCAGATGGTGCTGCACAAAAGCAAGGTTGTGACCCCGCAGATCGAGGGGTTTCTGCAAGAGATGGCGGCCATTCTCAAAGCCACGCTGGCGGAGAGGTTGTAGATGCAGGCCCCTAAACGACTTAATCCGGAGTGGAGATGCTATATACTTAGACTCCTAAAACGACTACATCCGGAGTGGAGATGCTATATACTTAGACTCCTAAAACGACTACATCCGGAGTGGGGATTTCTTTCTATGTTCGAAATAAAGACCTGTCTGGCTTTTTCTATAGCCATGCAGGTCTTTTGATATCCTATGTTTCCGTTTCAAGAGAAAAAAGATACTTTTTCATTGCTCTTTACTTCTCCGTGGTACTTTACTCCTCCGTGGATCTTAACTCCTCCGTGATTCTTAACTTCTCCGTGGTTTTTAACTTTTCCGTGGTCCTTTACTTTTCCGTGGTCCTTTACTTCTCGATGGCGTCAAACTCGGAGCGGATGGCTGCGAGGAGGTCGGGCTCGGTGAGGACGCGTACGGCAGTGACGACGAGGGCTTCGCAGACTTTTAGGGACTGGGAGAAGGCCTCCTCGCTGCCGGCGGCTTGCTCGAATTCGCGGGTGTGAAGGCTGACAGCGGGGTCGTGGGTGATGTCGTACCACGCGTGGATCGCCGGGCAGCGGTAGCTGACATTGCCGGTGTCGGTAGAGGCGCCGTCGAGCCAGTCGGAGATCGGGGCGTCGCAGCCGCCATCGCGCAGGGCCTGGCGGTAGGCTGCCGCGAGGGTTTTGTTGGTGACCAGGTCGTCGAAGCTGGACTCGAAATGGGAGACCTTGAGCTCGGCGCCGCAGCCGAGGGCGGCTCCGCGGGCGCAGTTGATGACCCGCTCGGTCAGGCCTTTCAGGTATGCCTTTTTCGGGGCGCGGACGTAAAACCGGGCGCAAGCGTACTCCGGGACAATGTTGGGAGCTTTTCCGCCGTCCTTGATGTAGCCGTGGACCCTGGCCTCGGGGATCATGTGCTGGCGCAGGGCGTTTATCATGTTGAAGGTTCCGATGGCGCCGTCGAGGGCGTTGATGCCTTCCCACGGGGCTGCAGCGGCGTGGGATGCTTTCCCGAAATACTCAAACTGGATCGCGTCGAGGGCCATGGAGGAGCCGCCGCAGGCGTGCTCGCTGAAGGGGTGGGCCATCATGGCGACGTCCATGTCGTCAAAAATCCCTGCGTCTGCCATGGGGGCTTTGGCGCCGCTCGTCTCCTCGGCCGGACAGCCGTAGAGGTAAATCGACCCGCCAATCTCGTCGATCAGGCTTTTGAGGGCGATCGCGCTGCCGCAGCTGACGGCCGCGATCAGATTATGACCACAGGCGTGACCAAGCCCAGGAAGAGCATCGTACTCGGAGAGGAAGGCGATCTTCGGAGCTCGATTCAGCCCAGAGGCTGCAGCACATTCTGCATTGGAAGCCGATCCCGAATCTGCTCCGGAAACTGACCCGTTATCTGCTTTGGTACCCACTGTGTGATAGACCGCGCGGTATGCCGTCTCAAAGCCGCAGAAGTTCTCTTCTACTTCGAAGCCATGCTTTTTCAGCAAGGCGACCTGCCTGGCGCAGGCATGGTATTCCTGAAAGTCACATTCCGGATCTGCGTGGATCGCACGTGCAAGCTCGCGAAGTTCATCCGATAGTGTATAGACAGCATTATGTATTTTTGTACGTTCCATCGCTA
>CAMOGO010000269.1 GCA_946614075.1 uncultured Lachnospiraceae bacterium
ATGGTCCTTACACAGATAGAAAAATCAGGCTCCGGGAAGGTGCGCATCTGGCTCAACGATGCGCCCGCCTTCCTGCTGTATGAAAAAGAACGCGCCGCGTACGGCCTCGAAGAGGGGCAGGAGATGTCCGAGGCGCTCTATCAGGAGATCTGCGGCGCAGTACTGCTCAAACGGGCAAAACTGCGCTGTACCTATCTTCTGGAGCGGATGGACAGGACGGAGCGTCAGCTGCGCGAAAAGCTCCGGGAGGGGGAATACCCCCAGGAGGTCATCGATCAGGCCATCAGCGCCATGAAACAGCTGCACTTCCTGGACGACCAGCGGTACGCGGAAAGCTATATCCGCTCAAACCGGGACAAAAAGAGCAGCCGGCTCATGCTGCTCGAGCTTGAGCAGAAGGGAGTCTCCCGGGAGACGGCGGAGCGCGCCCTGGAAGAGGAGCCGGTGGACGCCGCCCAGGTCATCTTAAAGCTTGCCGAAAAGAAGAAGTTCGACCCGGAAACCGCGGATGAACGTGAAAAACAGCGCTTTTATCAGTTTTTACTTCGAAAAGGCTTTTCTTTTTCCGATATCAAGAAAACATTGACATAGTTTCGGAAAAAGGATAGAATTGAAATGTTGTAAAAGAGCAATGAAAACTAAATAAGGAGGTGCTCCTGTGTCACCAGCTATGATGGTCCTTCTTGCTGTGATCATCACCCTGGTCGTTGCAGTGCCCATCAGCTGCCTGATCGCCGTCAATGTCCACCAGAGATCGACCGAGGCTAAACTCGGAAGTGCGGAAGAGAAGGCAAGGCAGATTTTGGACGATGCATTGCGGACAGCGGAGACGAAGAAGCGCGAAGCGCTCCTCGAGGCGAAGGAAGAATCTTTACGGATGAAGAATGAGTCCGAAAAAGAGGCAAGAGATCGCCGTGCCGAGGTACAGCGCTACGAAAAGCGCGTCCTGTCAAAGGAAGAAAGCATTGACAGGAAAGCTGAGTCTCTCGAACGCCGCGAGGCCGGAATCGCAGCAAAGGAAGAAGAGCTGAAGAAACGACAAGCGGAAGCCGACAGGCTTTTGGAGCAAAGATTACAGGAACTTGAGAGAATCTCAGGCCTGACCTCCGAACAGGCAAAGGAATATCTTTTAAAAACTGTTGAAGACGAAGTAAGAACTGATGCCGCCAAGCTCTACAAAGAGCTTGAAAGCAAAGCCAGGGAAGAAGCCTCCATGAAGGCAAAGGAGTACGTTGTCACAGCGATCCAGCGATGTGCCGCGGATCATGTGTCTGAGGCGACGATCTCCGTTGTACAGCTTCCCAACGATGAAATGAAGGGCCGCATCATCGGCCGCGAGGGCCGCAACATCCGTACCCTCGAGACGATGACCGGCGTTGAGCTTATCATCGATGACACGCCCGAAGCGGTCGTCATCTCCGGTTTCGATCCGGTAAGGCGAGAGGTCGCCAGGATCGCGCTGGAGAAGCTGATCGTAGACGGACGCATCCATCCCGCCAGAATCGAGGAAATGGTCGAGAAGGCGCAGAAAGAAGTGGATACCATGGTGCGCGAAGAGGGCGAGGCAGCATGTCTCGAAGTCGGCGTGCACGGCCTGCATCCGGAACTTATCCGCCTGCTTGGCAGAATGCGTTTCCGCTCCAGCTACGGCCAGAACGCCCTCAAGCATTCCATCGAGGTGGCCCAGCTTTCCGGACTCCTTGCCGGAGAGATCGGCCTGGATATCCGCACGGCGAAGAGAGCCGGCCTGCTGCATGATATCGGCAAATCCATCGATCATGAGGTGGAAGGCTCCCATGTGCAGATCGGTGCAGATCTGTGCCGGAAGTACAAGGAATCACCGCTTATTGTCAACGCCGTGGAGGCACATCACGGTGACGTCGAGCCCGAGTCGCTCATTGCCTGCGTAGTACAGGCTGCAGACACGATCTCTGCTGCGAGACCCGGTGCCCGTAGAGAAACCCTGGAAACTTACACCAAACGTTTAAAACAGTTAGAAGATATTACGAACGCTTACAAGGGCGTTGAGAAGTCCTTTGCCATTCAGGCAGGCAGAGAGGTTCGCATCATGGTCATTCCGGACCAGGTCAATGACGCCGAGATGGCGCTGATGGCGAGAAACATCGCCAAGCAGATCGAGGATGAGCTGGAATACCCGGGACAGATCAAGGTAAGTGTGATCCGCGAATCAAGAGTGGTCGATTACGCGAAATAAACCGCGTTCTTCAGACAACAAGATTTGACAGAATATTTTTATGGCTATACAAGGGAGGCTGCTTCGGCAGCCTCTTTCTTTTTTTGCCTTTGTGTGATAAGATTAAAGACAGATAGTTTTTGAAGCTATTTTTGGACAAATTTCACAGAAAGAAGGGATATACTATGGGAACTCCACATAATGCCGCAAATCCTGGCGACATCGCCGAAACTGTCCTTCTGCCGGGTGATCCGCTCCGCGCGAAGGTCATCGCCGAACGGTTCCTTGAGAATCCGGTCCAGTTCAATACGGTCAGAAATATGTTCGGTTACACGGGCACCTACAAGGGAAAACGGATCTCCGTGATGGGAACCGGCATGGGCTGCCCCTCCATCGGTATCTACACCTATGAGCTGATCCATATGTACGGCGTAAAGAACCTCATCCGCATCGGTTCCTGCGGCGCCATGCAGGAAGATCTTAAGCTCGGCGACATCGTCATGGCGATGGGCGCCAGCACGGATTCCAACTATGCCTCCCAGTATCAGCTGCCCGGCACCTTTGCCACGATCGCTTCCTACGAGCTGCTTCACAAAGCGCAGCAGGTCGCCGAGGAGTGCGGCTACCGCTATACGGTAGGCAACGTGGTCTCCTCCGACGTCTTCTACGGCGATCCGGATGTACCGCCGACCTGGAAGTCCTGGAAGAAGATGGGCGTTCTCGCTGCTGAGATGGAGAGCTTCGCGCTCTACTGCAACGCTTCGAGAGCAGGCGTCCGCGCCCTTGGCATCTTCACTGTTTCCGACAGCATCGTGAACGGCGAGGAGATGTCCGCTCAGGCTCGTCAGGACAGCTTCACCAATATGATGACGGTGGCGCTGGAAACCGGTATTTCGCTGTAAAAGAGGGCCGGCTGACGGCAATTGAATAGCTGAAAAAAAGCAGGGATAGCTGCACTTTATATGGTGCGGGTATACCTGCTTTTTGATGTGCTGGTTATGGACTCTTATGGCAGAAGGCTCCTCGCAAACCAGTATCGTTATGGCCTCTTATGACGGAAGGCTCCTCGCAAACCAGTTCGCCTGCCTTCACCTGTCT
>CAMOGO010000270.1 GCA_946614075.1 uncultured Lachnospiraceae bacterium
CCGGAGCACAGGCCGTCGGAGCACCTTTTCCGATGAAATAGTCCCAGACATCCTCCACATCATTAGCCAGTGCGTACGCGATCGCCTTCGCCGAGTCGATGACGCTTCCACCGCCGATCGCCAACAGGAAATCAACACCTTCCTTCCGTGCAAGATCGATACCCTCGTAGACGAGAGAAAGCCTCGGATTGGGCTTCACGCCGCCCAGCGTCACGTACGGCACACCAGCCTCCTCCAAAGAGGCACAGACACGGCCCAGGATACCGCTGCGGACCGCACTGCCTCCGCCGTAATGCACCAGAACCTTCTTTGCACCAAACCGCTTAACCTCTTCGCCAACCTGCTTCTCCGTGTCCTTGCCGAAAATGACCTTTGTCGGAACCAGATACTCAAAATTAATCATTGCTTTCTATCCTCCTGAAAAACCGTGTGTCTTTTGTATTCTTAAGCACAAAGGTATCATAGAGCCAGTCTTTTTGCAAGCCGAAGGGAACCGCCCCCATGACCCACCGGAAAGAGCCGGCCCGTGTGAACGGGTCGGCTCTTTCCGTAAGGAGAAACGATCTATCAATATCAACCTGTGATTCCGATGTCCCACACGACGAACTCGTCGGCGCCCATGCCGAAAAGCTCGCTCTTGGTATGCTCGCCGGATGCGACGGCGAGGATCTTCTCAAAGATCTCCTCCCCGAGCTCGTCGAGGGTGATGTCGCCGTCGATCACCTGGCCTGCGTTCACATCCATGTCATCCGGCATCCGGGTGAAAAGCTGTGAATTCGAGGCGATTTTGATCGTCGGGAAGTAAGTGGTGCCGTAGCAGGAGCCGCGGCCGGTAGTGAAAGCGCAGATATTGCAGCCGCCAGCGAACTGGGCCGTGGAGGCTGCCGGATCGTAGGACGGGGCGTCCATGATCACGAAGCCGTTCTGGGTGATGGGCTCGGCGTAGCCGACCACCTCATTCAGGGCTGTGCTGCCGCCCTTTTTCGCGCTGCCAAGGGCTTTTTCCAGGATGTTGGTGAGGCCGCCGGCGTTGTTGCCGGGGGTGACCTTTCCGTTGATCTGGCTGTCCTTGCCCTTGCAGTACTCGAGCCACCAGTGGATAGCGTCGACGAGCTTCTGGCCGACCTCCGGGGTGCGGGCGCGTCTTGTCAGGGTGTGCTCTGCGCTGTAAAGCTCGGTGGTCTCGGTCAGGCAGGCGGTGCCGCCCTGCTCCACGAGAAGGTCCACGGCTTTGCCCAGGCCGGGATTGGCCGAGGAGCCGGAGAAGGAGTCTGAGCCACCGCACTCGAGTGCCAGCACCAGATGGTCTGCCGTCACCTCGGTCCGCTCATACGCATTCACGATCGGCAGCATCTCCTCGATCATGGAGATGCCAAGCTTCACGGAAGCTGGTCCCCCACCGTTTTCCTGGATCGTGATCTTCTTTAAAAGCGGCCCTTCCGTCAGGCCTTCCTTCTCGAAAAGGACGTCGATGTTGTTGTTCTCGCAGCCGATCGCGCAGACGACAGCGCCGGCTATGTTCGGATTTTTCAGATAACCGCCCATGACCCGCCGCAGGTACGTCATCGGGATACTGTCCCCCTTTTCCATTCCGCATCCCAAAGCCGTGACAAGCGGCACGACAGCGTCTACGTGAGGGAAGTCTGCGAGCCTTTCCTCCGTGAAATACGCCGCGATCTTGCGGGCGACGGTCGCCGCGCAGTTGCTCGCTGCCATGACGACCAGGCAGTTTCTCGTGCCGACCTTTCCGTCAGCCCGGACATAGCCGCGGAAGGTCCGCCGCTTTTCGACTGGCAGGATTTTCGTCGGCTGATACTCAGAGCAAAAAGAATACGCCCGGTCTACGCGGTCAAAGTGGCATTCGTCGTTGTGGACGTGCTCGCCCGGCTCGATGTCGCGGGAAGCAAAGCCGATGATCGTGTCATATTTCCGGATCGGCTCCCCCTCCGGGATAAAGCAGGAAGCCACCTTGTGCCCTAGCGGGATGTCCTGCTTTACGGTGATCCCCTCAGCCGGGATGACGGTCCCCGCCGCCACCGGGACACGGGCTACTACGATATTGTCTCTGGCATCCAGACGGATCACCGGACTTTTCTCTGACATATTTCCTCCAAACCGCTGCCTGTATTACAAGCAAGCTCCTTTTTTCCGTAACATGGCTTTATACAAAGTTGCTCTCTCCGTAATAGAAGCGACCTTCCCCGGCCAAGACCATCTCTGCGCTGCCTTCCCTACCTCAAACTATCCCGCAGCTTCTTCCCGTCTCCGTTCCAGCGTTCCTGCAGGTATTTCAGCTCGTCTCCGAGACAAAAGTGGCGCACCCCAAGCGACTGATAGTAGGCTGCTTCCTCCGGCGTGTAAATCTCCGCACGCACCTGGATGCCATGGGCAAAGGCCACCCGGATCATCTCCCGCTCGGCTGCCTTCGCCTCCTCGCGGTGCTCCGCCAGGTTCCAGCCCCGGCTCATGCAGTAATCCGACGGCCCGAACTGCAGCAGATCCACGCCCGGGATGCTGCAGATCTCCTCGATCTCATCCATGGCGGACTTTTTCTCAATCATGAAGGCGCGCATGGCCTCGCGCTGTCTCTTCGCGTGGTCCATCTGCGTCAGCCTCGGCTGAAAGCCGATAAAACGCCGGTTCGGATAGCCAAAGCGTCCCCCGTCCGCCTCCGTGTCGGGCATGGTCAGGCGGATGCTTTCGCGGACCTCGTCCGCATTATGGCAGTCGGTAAAAAGGATCCCCTGGACGCCCGACGCAATCGCCTTCTGCGCGACATAGCCACGGTTCTGGAAGTCCACCTTCATGAGCAGCGCCATATCGTGAAGCTCGGCCGCTCTCACCATATTCTCCAGGTCCTCCTGGGAAAAAGGAGAATACTCTGCCACATACTCTACATAGTCGTAATTACCGGTATCCCCGACCGCCTCGATCATAAAGGGCCACGTCCCCCACATGCGTGTACCCATACTCGGCAGTCCCTCATTCAGAATTTTGCGAAAAACATTTTCTCTATTCACCATCTGGGCTGCTCCTTCTTCTCCTTAAGAGCAAAGAATATTTCCTCTAACGCTCATTTCAGCAAGGAAATCTATCCCGTAGTCTTTTTCCATACACAGAGGACATCTGTTGGCCAGATGTCCTCTGCATTTTTTTCTCCGACGGCAGTTGGTAACATCGCCTGTTTCTGACAGGTGCAGACTCCTTTAGCCCGCCAAATGCCGTGCTTAGGCAAGCTCTGACAGGTGCAGACTCCTTTAGCCCGCCAAATGCCGTGCTTAGGCAAGCTCTG
>CAMOGO010000271.1 GCA_946614075.1 uncultured Lachnospiraceae bacterium
TTTCCTATCGGAATACCACGGGTGCTTGCCGTTTTGCAGGAAGCCATAGAGCACAGGCTCATGCTGCCACTGGTAATCAGAACGACCAAGTACGAGGGAGTTCTTTACCCAGATACACACTCCGGCAAGGTGAAAGCCAGCGTCAATGAATGCCTTTCGGAAGGTGAGACCTTCAGTATCCGCGTGGAAGCAGTAGGCCGCACCGCCTTTTTCGAGGTGGTCGGCCATGTTCTTAAATGCGGAGAGTAGAAAGTTGTAAAATTCCTCGCCTTTGAGAGAGTCGTTCTGGATTGTGAGACCGTCTGAGGCTTTGAAGGAAACGCCGTAGGGCGGGTCGGTCAGGATCAGGTTGGCTTTCTTATCTTCCATAAGCGCGTTCACATCATCTGTGGAAGTGGCGTCTCCGCACATGAGGCGGTGGCGTCCGACCGTCCAGATGTCTCCGGGCTCTACAAAGGAAGCCTTCTCCAGCGCAGCAGACAGATCGAAGTCATCATCCTTGATGTCCTTGTCCTCACTGCCGCCGAGGAGCTTCTCCAGCTCATCAGCGCCGAATCCCAAGAGGGACAGGTCAAAAGCCGAATCCTGCAGGTCGGACAATTCCACGGAGAGCATTTCCTCATCCCATCCGGCATTGAGCGCCAGCTGATTGTCTGCGAGGATATAGGCACGCTTTTGTGCTTCCGTAAGGTTCTCGGCAAAGACGCAGGGCACGGTTTCATAGCCTTCTGCGCGGGCAGCCTCAATACGACCGTGGCCGACGAGTATGTTGTAGTCCGCATCAATGACCGCAGGGCTGACAAATCCGAATTCCCTAAGGGAAGCTCTGAGCTGCGCGATCTGTTCCTTGCTATGTGTCCGGGCATTCCGGGCGTAAGGCACCAGCTTATCAATCGGTACCTGTTCTAATTTCTGTGTGTTCATTTACATTCCCTTTCTGGCTCGAAGGAGCCGCTCCATTACATCGTCCTGCGGGTTCATGCCGCCGTATTCAGCGGAGCAGTTCTCCTTGACGATCTGGAAGATTTCATTCCACAGGCGGTTGGCCTGATTCATATAGTTGATGCCGATGTTAATAAATGGAGAAGGGATCGGCTTCCCAGTCGTCGGATGCTTACTGAGGTATCCGAGCCGAGTGGTCATCTCTTCACACTGAATCCATCGGGCTGAGCACATCGCATATCGCTCCAAGAGCTGAGGAGATATCGCTTTGGCCACACCGAGCTTATCCAGCCATTCCCATGTTTCCCTGTATATTTCACCGGCCTCTAGCGTGGTGCCGTCATGCTGTTTTGCTGAGAGAAAGTCATGCGGAGTAGGCATGTCCTCGCCTTCAACATCCGGTATGTCCAGCACGGTCAGCTTCCTGCCGCCGGGATTGCCATTTTCATATTTTTCCTTGATGGCGCTTTTTTTGCGCCCAGCACCGGGACGTTTGCCGCCACGGCCTCCGGTGTTATTCGATTTTGTGGGCATTTCAATCACCGCCTCCCTTATTACCCTTTTGATTTCGCTTTTTTTGTGAAGAAGAGGGGGCGCCGTTTTCCGCAGCATCCGCTCGTAGAGATTAGACCCGCCCTACCGGTCACCACGTTCACGGTGAATTTTCTCGTGGCACGAGCGACAAAGGCTCATCAGGTTCGACTCTTCATTTGTTCCACCCTCGGAGAGAGGAGTGATGTGGTGGACTTCTTCAACAGCAACGTAGCGTCCTTCCTTCAGGCATCGCTCGCAGAGAGGATGCTTGTGGACGTAGCGGTCACGGATTCGTTTCCAAGCCCTGCCGTAACGCTTGCCGGTGGAGTAGCCACGCTGGAACTTCTCGTAGTGTTGTTCCATGACCTTGGTGTGCTCCTCGCAGTAAACACCGTCGGTCAGGTTCGGGCAGCCGGGAAATCGGCACGGTCTTTGTGGTTTCCTTGGCATCAGCCGCGCCTCCTTTCTGGGCATAAAGAAAGCCCTGCAGGATAATCCCGCAAGGCTTGTGGACTGCGCGTGCAGCCGTTTCTTTATTCTGTTCGCTGATTATATACTATCATATTGGGCGGGTGGACATCTTAGGACAAAGCGGACATTTCGGGCGCTTTTCAAATTACAATTGGCTCATCCGGAAGCTCAGCATGGATCAGTGCTTTGCCATGCCAGCGACGGATTGTCCTTGCGTCAGCACAAAGCTCCACGCCGATCTGCTCCCACGTATAGTTATGGATGTACCGGTATTTCAAAACCATGCGCTCGTCGGTGTCAGGGACTGCCTCAATGACTTCCCGTATCTGTTTTTTCAGGTCGGACAGCATTTCCAGCTCAGCAGCGATTTTGTTTTCCAGCACCCAGAGCTTTTCAAGCGTCCGGACAAAGGGTGCGTCAGTATTACGTGATGTCTGCACGCGGTCTTTATCATATTGTATAGCCGACACGCTGCCTGCCATTTCACGAAGGTTCTGTGCCTCCAATGTGTCGGACTTGATTCTCTGATCAAGGCGGTAGGCCTGATGGAGATATTCTTTTACTGTCATTTGGCTTTCGCCTCCTCTCGTAGTTTGTTTATGAGATACTCACCGTCCACGCTTGTCAGGGCTTTGTACCAGCCGGAGCGGAAGAAGCGTTCACACTCCATTGCATCCGACATGGCGGTTTGGTTACCGGGCTTCTTTTTCAGGCGCTTTAGGGCGTCCCGGTAATCCTTCACGGCCTGCAGTACGATGGCGTTGGCGAGGTTTTCATAAGGGGTTATCATCACACCACCTCAAGATCAGCCTTGACCGCATCAATCAGTGCGGCCTGCGTCATTTCCTTTTTGGATAGCGCCTTTACGATCCTTTCGTCGATGGTGCCTTTAGTGATGATGTGCTGGATCACCACAGTCCGGGATTCTTGACCTTGTCTCCACAGGCGGGCGTTCGCCTGCTGATATAATTCCAGCGACCATGTGAGACCGAACCACACAAGGGTGGAGCCTCCGGCCTGAAGATTCAGTCCGTGACCGGCAGAGGCCGGATGGATGACTGCTACAGGAATATTTCCCGCATTCCAGTCAGCAATATCACGGCTGGTCTTGATCTCCCGGACATTGAAGCGCTTCTTAATGCGGCTTAGGTCATGCCGGAACCAGTAGGCCACAAGAAGTGGTTTTTCATTGGCGGCCTCAATGATATCCTCCAGAGCGTCCAGCTTCCTATTATGGAATTCGATAATCTCGCCGGTATCGGCATATATGGCACCGTTCGCAAGCTGGGAGAGCTTCCCGGTAAGCGAGGCCGCATTGGCAGCAGTCACTTCACCGTCAGG
>CAMOGO010000272.1 GCA_946614075.1 uncultured Lachnospiraceae bacterium
GGTATGAGGAATCTGTGTTTACGTTTGAACCGAACTATGCTATACTGTTCTGGTAATAAAAACGGAAAAGAAGAATGGAGTTTTAGTCGATGGAAAAGAAAAGAAGAATCATGCTGAAGCTCAGCGGTGAGGCCCTTGCCGGTGACAAGAAGACCGGATTTGACGAGGCGACGGTAGTCGCGGTCGCAAAGCAGGTAAAGGAGGCCTCCGACGCAGGTGTCGAGATCGGCATCGTGATCGGCGGTGGTAATTTCTGGCGCGGACGCTCATCTGACGCGATCGATCGTCCGAAGGCAGACCAGATCGGAATGCTGGCGACGGTCATGAACTGTATTTATGTTTCGGAGATTTTCCGCTCACAGGGGATGAAGACCCTCATCCTGACGCCGTTTGCCTGCGGGACGATGACGCAGCTTTTCTCCAAGGATGCAGCCGTAGAGGCACTCTCGGAGGGAAAGGTTGTCTTTTTCGCCGGCGGCATCGGACATCCTTATTTTTCCACCGATACTACCGTGGCCCTCAGAGCCATCGAGATCGAGGCTGACCAGATCCTTTTGGCAAAGGCGGTCGACGGCATCTACGACAAGGATCCGGGAAAGAATCCGGATGCGCGCCGCTACGATACCGTATCGATCGAGGAGGTCTTTGAAAAGAAGCTTGGCGTAATGGACCTGACCGCATCGGCACTCTGCATGGAGAATAAAATGCCGATGGCTGTCTTTGGCCTGAAGGGCGAGAACAGCATCGCCCGCGCCATGAAGGGCGATATTGACGGAACCATTGTTACCGTAGACTAAAGTTCCTTAGCGCCTTTAAAGAACCGAAGATGAGGAGGAGAAGATGGACGAATTATTATTAACCTACGAAGAGAAAATGGAAAAAACGATCAACGCGATGCTCTCGGATTTCCTTTCAATCCGTGCCGGCCGTGCGAATCCGCATGTCCTCGATAAGATCCGCGTCGACTACTATGGCTCTCCGAGCTCGATTGAACAGGTGGCCAATATCTCCATCCCGGAGCCGAGACTCTTGGTGATCAAGCCTTGGGACAAGTCCCTGCTGAAGGCTGTCGAGAAGGCGATCATGACTTCCGACATCGGCATTCACCCTCAGAACGACGGTACGGTGATCCGTCTGGCCTTCCCGGAGATGACGGAGGCCCGCCGTAAGGAGCTGGCAAAGGATGTTAAGAAGAAGGGTGACAATTCCAAGGTCGCTATTCGCAATATCCGCCGTGACGCCAACGAAGTATTCAAGAAGATGCAGAAGAACAGCGAGATTACGGAGGATGAGCAGAAGGAAGCTGAGGAGTCCATCCAGAAGCTGACCGATAAGTTCATCGCCCGTATCGACAAAGAAGTAGATGACAAGAGCAAGGAAATCATGACAGTATAGGGTTTTGAACCGAATGAGATCCGTAAAATCAGGGCCCGTCCGCTAAGGAGGGCCCCTTCCTGTCAGTTTTCGCGAAAAAGGATGATAAAATGGAACGAGACAAACTGAAGATACCTCGTCATGTTGCCATCATTCTGGATGGGAACGGACGCTGGGCGAAAAAAAGAGGCCTTCCCCGTCACATGGGGCATGTAGAGGGCTGCAAGACGGTCGAGCAGACCGTAGAGGATGCGGCCCGGATCGGGATAGAGTACCTGACCGTATACGGCTTTTCGACGGAGAACTGGAAACGCTCCGAAGAAGAGGTCAGCGGCCTGATGCAGCTGTTCCGCTATTATATGGTGCGGCTCTTGAATATTGCCTCGGCCAATAATGTCCGCGTAAAGGTGATCGGCGACAGAACCCGTTTTGCCCAGGATATCATCGAGGGGCTTGACCGCCTGGAGAGCCAGACAGAGAAGAATACCGGGCTGACCTTTGTCATCGCGGTCAATTACGGAAGCCGGGATGAGATGATCCGGGCGATGAAGAAGATGCTCTCCGACGCCAAGGAGGGCCGCATCGACGCAGATTCCCTTTCGGAGGCTTCCTTTGCGGACTATTTGGATACCGCGGGGATACCGGATCCGGACCTTCTGATCCGTACGAGCGGAGAGCAGCGCCTGTCCAATTATCTCCTCTGGCAGCTGGCTTATACAGAGTTTTATTTCACGGATATTTACTGGCCGGATTTCAACAAAGAGGAGCTTTGGAAGGCCATCGAGTATTTCAACAGCCGAGAGAGAAGATTCGGAGGAGTCGTATCCTGATCTGACAAAGGACGAAAAGGGCGAGAGGAATTCGCCCCAAGGATACCAAAAAGCTTATGAAGAAAATTGCAGTACTGGGTTCCACCGGCTCGATCGGAACCCAGACTTTAGAGATCGTACGAGCCAATCCGGACCTGCAGGTGACCTCCCTGGCAGCCGGAACCAATCTGGAACTACTGGAAAAGCAGGCCCGGGAATTTAGGCCTGCCTTTGTGTCCGTGGCGGACGAGGAAAGGGCGAGTGTCCTTAAGGGCAGACTTTCCGATCTTTCCATCCCTGTCTATTCCGGGATGGACGGCCTGATCGCGGTGGCAGAGGATCCGCAGTCCGACATCCTCGTGACGGCGATCGTCGGCATGATCGGCATCCGGCCCACGATTGCCGGCATCCGCGCGGGAAAGGATATCGCGCTGGCCAATAAAGAGACATTGGTCACCGCGGGCCATCTGATCATGCCTCTGGCAAAGCAGTATGGCGTATCCATCTTACCGGTCGACTCGGAGCACAGCGCTATTTTCCAGTGCCTTCGCGGCGAGGAGGGCCGTGCCGTGCGTAATCTTTGGATCACGGCATCGGGCGGACCTTTCCGCGGCCGCACGAGGGAGGAGCTCGCCGGGATCCGTCCGGAGGATGCCTTAAAGCATCCGAACTGGGTGATGGGGAGAAAGATCACGATCGATTCCTCCACCATGGTCAATAAGGGACTGGAGGTCCTGGAGGCGCACTGGCTTTTCGATGTGCGGATGGACCAGATCAAGGTCGTCGTCCAGCCTAAGAGCCTCATCCACTCGATGGTGGAGTTTGTGGACGGAGCTGTCATGGCGCAGCTCGGGACTCCGGATATGAAGCTTCCGATCCAGGTCGCTTTGTTCCATCCGGAGAGAAGAGACCTTCCGGGAGACCGTCTGGATTTCTGGGAGATCCCGCAGATTACCTTTGAAAAGCCGGACATGGAGACCTTCAAGGGTCTGAAGCTGGCTTACGAGGCGGGCCGCGTCGGCGGGTCGCTGCCGACGGTTTTAAACGCAGCCAACGAGTGGGCGGTTGCAAAGTTTTTAAACCGCG
>CAMOGO010000273.1 GCA_946614075.1 uncultured Lachnospiraceae bacterium
CAGTTCTCCATGCTTCCCCTCGTCGTGTAGTCGGTCAGGATCAGGACCTGTCCCTTGAAGTGCTTAGACTCGATCGGCTCGTCCCAGTCCGGTGCGCAGTCATCGGTCTCCGGCAGCATGCCCTTTCCCTTTTTGGCCTTCAGGTCCGCCAGAAGACGGGGAACTAAGGCAAGGGCCTCCTCGGTGCACTCGGCCATCATGCTGAGATACGTTTCCTTCAGCTGGGCCTCATTGGCCTCGGTGTAATTAAACTGGTAGCTGTCCGCGGTCCAGAGCTTCGCCGGGCTTACATCCTCATCAAAGCAGTAGGCGAGGAAGGGGAAGAAGATCTCCTCAAAGCCCTCGCTTGCCTTGCGCAGGTCGAGGATCAGGTAGTCCGCGGATGCGATCTCCTCCTTGTGCTCCTCCAGGATGACAAGCAGAGAAACCGGGTCCGAAAGATCTGTGAAGCGGATGGCGACAGCACCCTCCGAAACCTCCTCAAAGCTGTTTTTCGGAGCGGCCGGGATGTCCTCCAGCGGGAAACGCTTGAACAGGAGATGAACCGGGCGCGGGGATGCTTGCGAAACGGTAATGCCGTGGGCCAGCTTGGTATAGGTCTCCCAGTCCTCGTGATTCGGATAGGCAGGGTCAAAAAGGACCGGCTCCTCAGCGAGGATGTCCGGGATGGACTTCCGGCTCATCTGCAGGACGCGGCTGCCCAGCGGGAAGCGGCTGTCATAGGTACCGGGCTGCACCACCAGGGTGTCGTCGGCACGGCGCAGGCGGATGCCGCGGGAAAAGGCCGGGACGTCTTTATTGGTGAGACTCGGCACGATGTGGATCGGCGCATGGCTTAAGGACAGGCAGAAATGCTCCAGCGTCTGCCAGGCAGCAAGCGGAGAGGTGGCTTTATCCAGGGAATCGGCAAGCTCTGCGGCAGCGTCCTCGGACAGCTTTTCGGGAGCGATCAGGTCCTTGCCGGCAAAGTCGGTCTTCAGGATTTGGAACAGTTTATTGACGATCTGTAGATTAGCACTCATTTCGGTTTTCCTTTCGATTTCTGTATGGATATCAGATTACGTTGTTTCGTGTCGGGTTGCGGTCTATCGTGTCCGATTACCGGGCTCTGGCCGGATCAGCGGATATAGAACCGCATATCGTAGAAGGAGATTTTGACGTTTTTCATTCCCGCCGCCATCTCGATGCTGCGCAGGATGTCAAAGCGGTGAAGCTTGATGATCCGCAGCAGAGCCAGCTCCTGGTCCGCCATTGGCAGTGAAAGCAGGTAGGTACGCACCTCAGAGACGCTCATGCCGGGCCGGTAGTAGCTGCCCAGAACCTCCGGAAGATCCGGCTCCCTCAGCAGGGTGCCGCACAGCAGGTCGCCCGCGCGCGTCAGGTCGACGTCACTTACGTGGATGTAGAAACGCAAAGCCGCATGATCCGAGGCTCCGCTTGCCGCTTCAATCTTTGAGATGTGAAGCGGGCAGAAATTCCCCACCGCCTGTTCCAGCTGAGGGATGAGCTCGCCTTGCTTCTGGTTGACCATGTCGGCGATCGCGACGCCCTTCTGGACGTCCGGGATTCGCTTGAACATAAAGCCGCCGAGCTTACCGCCGATTTTTCCGGCAAAGCCTCCGGCCAGCTCCGGGTGCTCCTTCATCATCGCCATCGCCTGGTCATACAGCGCGTTGTAGTCGATGGAGTGGATATCTAAGACAAAAATAAACATATGACCCCTCTTAATACTGAGAATGAAAGCCCGGATCATGCCCGCTGGCATCCGGACTGCATTTTAAATTAGTATATCATTTTTTTAATGGGAATGCTACCTTTTTGCCATGTTGTAAAACCTCTGCGAACAGCGTATAATCAGGAAGACTTCGCTCGCAGGAAACAAGAGCGGAGGTTCTACGGGAAAAGAGGTAAGACACGTGTTCTTTCTTGTATTATCGATCATCACAAGCGCCGCTATCTCGATTGTCATGCGGATGAGCGAGGGGCACATCACCGCCAGGACGAGCATGCTGACGGTCAATTATGTAGTCTGCATCGTGCTGTCCGCCGCCTTTGCCGGCTTCGGGACCCTTTCCTTCACCGGAAAAGACCTCGGGATCGCCATCGGCCTGGGCATGGTAAACGGCTTTTTTTATCTGGCTTCGCTATTGCTTTTGCAGATGAATATCCGGATCAGCGGCGTCGTGCTGCCGAGCGTCTTTTCCCGGATCGGCATGCTTCTCGTGCCGATCATTGTATCCATTTTTGCCTTTGGCGAGATCCCGAATATCCCACAGCGCTTTGGCGCCGTGATCGCCATCGCAGCGATCCTCCTGATCAATTACCGGAAAAAGGGAAAGACGGAAGAAAATCCGCACTCCCCCGCAGCATCTGCGGCACCGGAAGCCTCTGGCCCACCGGCAGCCAATGACGCCGGGGAGAAAATCGGGACGAATGCCGGAGAGGAGCCCGAGAAGTCATCCTTCTTTGTCCGGTTCGCCTGGCTGACTCTCCTCCTTCTGTTCCTGTCGGATGGCTTTGCCGCCGCCACGACGAAGACCTACCGGGAGCTGGGCAACAATGACATTCAGTCCCTCTTTCTCCTGTTCATCTTTACGACCGCAGGCGTGATGAGCTTGGTCCTGGCCTGGAAAAAAGGGGAAAAGCCAGGCGGGCCGGAGGTCCTGTACGGAGCGATGCTCGGGCTTTTCAACTATCTGACAAACCGGTTCATGCTGCTGGCGCTTCTCAGCCTCCCCGCGATCATCGTCTACCCGATGCGCGGCGTATGCAGCCTGCTTCTGATCACCCTGTGCGGCGTTGTAGCCTTCCGCGAGAGACTGCAGAAGCAGCAGTGGGTGGCCGTCGTCATGATCTTAGTGGCTGTTGTCTTGCTGAACCTGCAAGAGGGACTGCCGCACTAGTATATATTGAAAGATACATCGAAGACACGAAAAGCCAGAGATATTATCGCAAGACATTCGTGTGAGAAGGCTAGAAACTGCTTTCGAGCGAAAAAATGCGTTAAAGGTCAAAATTCCAAGCTTGTCTGAGCGTAGATACACCTCAGCACTAAACTCAGCGTTCGCCTAACGGCTCCGCTTCGTCAAGTGCCAGGTGGGGCACGCACGTAAACGTCAGTCGTCGTCTTCGACTAGACTGACGATAAGTGCTCCGCTCCCGCGAGTTGGAATTTTGACCTTTTGTCTTTAGCATTTTAAGTGAGAAATTGCAGTTTCAGCCGACGAACCAAGAATGTCGGCGATATATCTCTGGCTTGTAG
>CAMOGO010000274.1 GCA_946614075.1 uncultured Lachnospiraceae bacterium
AAAACTGATGGGGATAACGCGCGGCGTGTTCCGGAGAGAGTCCGACCTTCTGAAGAAGCTCGCCGACCAGCTGTGTCCGTTCCTGACGGCTCGAGACACGATGATGAATATCAAGCCCTTCACCGATGATGTCTTCGACCTTTTTTCGCGGATTCAGACTTGCCATCGGGTCCTGAAAGATCATCTGCATATCGGCGCGCAGCATCTCGCGGGTTTCGCCGTCCAGTTTCCCGCTGATTACCTTGCCCTGAAAACGGACGGTGCCGGATGTGGGATTGTAGAGACGGATGATGCTCCGGCCGATGGTGGTCTTTCCGGAGCCGGACTCGCCGACCAGACCGTAGGTCTCGCCGGGGTAGATCTGGAAGGAAACGCCGTTGACTGCCCTGACCGTGTAGGAGCGGGAGATCGGAAAATGTTGGGTCAGGTTTTCAACCTGCAGCAATGCTTCACTCATGGAGCTTCTCCACCTCTTTCCGCGCGCGCTCCAGACGGAGGCGCAATGATTCGGGCATCTCGATCTTCGGGGCATCGGGATGCAGCAGCCAGGTCGCGGCATAATGCGTTTCTGAGATCTTAAAGAGCGGCGGCATGGCCTTCTTGTCAATTGCCAGGGCGAAGGGGTTCCGGTCTGCAAAGGCGTCGCCGACAGGCTCATGCAGAAGATTCGGCGGGCTGCCGGGAATGGAATAGAGACGGTCGTCATCGGTTTCCATGTCAGGCATGGCAGAGAGCAGACCCCAGGTGTACGGATGGCGCGGATCGTAGAAGATCTCGTTGACATTGCCAACCTCCACGATCTTGCCGGCGTACATCACATCCACATAGTCTGCGACCTTGGCCACAACACCGAGATCATGGGTGATGTAGATGACGGAGAGCTTCATCTTCTCCTGGATATCCTTGATGAGCTCCAGAATCCTGGCCTGAATGGTCACATCCAGAGCGGTTGTCGGCTCATCACAGATCAGAATGTCGGGGTCTGCGGAGAGGGCAATGGCGATGACCACACGCTGACGCATGCCGCCGGAGAGCTGATGAGGATAATTCCTGAAACGCTTTTCGGCGTCTGTGATGCCGACCAGGTGCAAAAGCTCCAGCGCTCTGGCCCGCGCTTCCGCGCGGCTGAGATTGCGGTGCATGAGAATGCCCTCCATGATCTGCTTGCCGATGGGCATAGTGGGGTCAAGACTGGTCATGGGGTCCTGGAAGACCATGGCAATATGCTGGCCGTTGATGGTCTGGCGGAGCTGCTTCCTGCTGATCCTGAGCAGGTCGATCGTCTGGTCGTTTCCGGATTCGTCTTCAAAGGTGTAGAGGATTTCGCCGCTGTTGATGGTGGCGTTGCTGTCCAGAAGACCGACCACGGCCTTCATGGTGACAGACTTGCCGGAGCCGCTCTCGCCGACAATGGCCACGGTCTCACCCTTCTGCAGGTCGAGATCGACACCGCGGATGGCATGGATGACACCGGCATTGGTACGGAAGGAGATGTCCAGATTCTGGATTTTCAGAATGGTTTTTGCGCTCATACGGCACCTCCCTCACATATCTTCCAGCTTCGGGGCAAGCGCTTCGCGCAGCCCGTCGCCGATGAAGTTGAAGCCCAGCATCAGCAGAGCCAGAACAATGATGGGAGGCAGAATCTGATAGGGGAGAATGGTTATGTTGTTGAATCCCTCTTCAATCAGGGTACCGATGGAGCACTGGGGCAGCACGATTCCGACACCGACAAAGCTCAGGAAGGCTTCGGTGAAGATGGCGGTGGGAATGCTGAACATCATCTGGGTAATGATCGGGCCGATGGTGTTCGGCAGGATCTCCCGGAAGATGATATGCGTGCTGGCTGCGCCGAGCGTACGGCTTGCAAGAACGTATTCCTGCTCCTTGATTTTGAGCATCTCGGCACGCGCAATCTTGCTCATGCCGATCCATTCCGTCAGAAGCAGCGCCACGATGACAAGGCCCATCCCTTTCGGCATGAAGATCGCCAGAACAGAGACGATGACCAGGCGGGGCACACTGTTGGCAATCTCGACAAAGCGCTGCATCAGGTTGTCCGTGACGCCGCCGAAGTATCCGGAGACGAGTCCGAAACTCATACCGATGATGACGTCAATGGCAATGGTCACAAAGGCGACCAGGAGGGAAACCCGTGTGCCGTGCCAGGTCCGGGTCCAGAGATCACGACCGAGATCATCCGTCCCGAAGATGAAGGTCCTGTCGGCAAAGGCGTCGTCATAAGGCTCGCCGGTAAAGAGCTGATGGATCCAGGGAACACGGGGCGGAACCGCTTTGGCCACAACGCGGCGGTTCTGATCATTCCGGTACTGGATGATATCGCGGTAGCCATAGGAGTTCATAAGCGGACCGATGATGGCCAGGAGGATAATCACGGCAATGATCACAAGCCCGACAACGGCGCGCCTGTTTTTGAAGAAGTGGACAAATACGCCTTTCCAATAGCTCTGAGAGGCGAAGTTGGTATCGGTCTGGAGATCGCGGTTTCCGAGCAGTTCAAAATCACCGGAAACAGGAACATAGGGAGCGGCAGTGCCCACAGGGACGGGGCTGAGTTTTTTTGACGCCATGGTTATGCCTCCCCTCCCTTCGCTGCCACACGGATGCGGGGATCCAGAACGCCGTAGAGGAGATCCACCACCAGCATGACGGTGATATACAGCGTGGAATACAGGATTCCGAGGGCAAGGACGTAGTTATAGTCAATTCCTTCGCCGGTAATGGCATCCACCATGAGCTTGCCGATTCCGTTGATGCCATAGATCTTTTCCACAACAAGAGCGCCGGTGAGCAGATCCACCACCAGCGGAGCCAGCACCGTCACGATGGGGATCAGGGCGTTCCGCAGGACATGGGCTCTTACCAGTTTGCTGCCATAGAGGCCTTTGGACTCAGCCAGACGCACATAATCGCTGTCGAACACCTCGACCATCTCGTTGCGTGTGAAGCGCGCAATGGTCGACATGGTAAAAAGACTCAGCGACAGGGCGGGCATGACAGAGGAGAAGAGAAAACGGGAGTCATCGAAGAAGTATGGAAAAAACGGAATCTTGAAGGAGAAGGTGTACTGCAGGAAGATCATGAACACATAAGACGGCACGCAGACCCCGATGATGGAAAACACCGTGCAGAATCCGTCCAGGAACTTCCCGCGGTTCAGGGCGGCGGTGATGCCGAGCAGGAGCCCGACGGCTGTTCCGAGCAGGATGCTGATGCCGCCGATGCGGAAGGAATTGG
>CAMOGO010000275.1 GCA_946614075.1 uncultured Lachnospiraceae bacterium
TGGAAGGTGGTATGGCGGCAGTGATCGGACCAGTAGGTATCCAGCACACGGATCTCGGTCATCGTCGGATCCCGGTGCTCCTCCGTCGCAAAGTAATGACGGATATGCTCAAAATCACGGTAGGTCATCGCCAGGGACAGAGAACGATAAAGCTCCTCAAACTCGTCCTCCGGCATCGTGCGAAAGCCCTCCATGATGGCTACATCCGCAGGCGTCTCAAACTCCGTGATCAGCGTCGACGGCTTCTCCTCGCCGGCCACCCGGGAATCGACCGGGTTGACACAGTGATGGCAGACTCTCGCGAGCTCCTCATCGGAAATATCACCAGACAGGATGTAGGTCGTCGCCGTACGAATAACCGGCTCCTCATCCTCCTTCAGCAGCTTGACGCACTGCATCGCCGAGTCCGCTCTCTGGTCAAACTGACCCGGAAGGAACTCCACGGAGAAAATCCTGTCACCCGCCTCATGAGGGAAGGTTTCCTCGTAAAGGAAATCAACCGGCGGCTCGGAGAAGATCGTGTTTTTGGACTTTTCAAAGGTCTCCTCGGAAATATTCTCCACATCATAGCGGACAAGGACTCTCACCTTTTCTACCGATGCAATCCCCAGAAAGTCCCGGATATCATCCGCAAGCTTTCTGGCATTCACGGCAAAAGCAGGCTTCTTCTCAACGTAAATTCTTCTTACACTCATTCAGTATCCTCCTGGAGGGTAATATGGGTATGGTTTGTATGTGTAAAGTATTGCTTTCTGAATGAAAAAAATCCGTAGACTAGGATGACATACAAAAAGCCACGGTTCAAACCGCAGCTTATAGTCTTATCCTATTCAAAAATCAGGTACACCAAGAACAGAGCAGACATACACTGCCCTGACAGCAACAACATACGAATGAAGCAACTGCTCTTTCACAACGCATGATAATAGCCTCCTGACAGACTGTATTATAGCGTCAATTCCCGGATTGTTCAAGTACTTACCATCCGTAAAAAATCATGAGACTGTACGTCAAAAACCTACCGATTACCGTGAAAAAAGACAATTACAAAGAAGCGATCAAGGCAACCTTCTCCTGGTGGGTCATCTGCTTGATCCGCCACTCCCACTGCATTGCCTCCTCCTTGGAAGCCGCCTCCCGGTACCAGATCAGCTTCACAGGCCCACGTGACCTCGTGTACTTGGCACCCCGCCCCGCATTATGTGCCTCGATCCTCTTCTCCAGATCATTCGTCCAGCCCGTGTAAAAAGAGCCATCCGCACACTCGACAATATACGTAAAACATCCCTTCATAGATCTGTCTGCTCCATCTTCAAATGAAAAAACCCGGATCCATAACGGATCCGGGCTCCCGCTGAACAGAGGAAGAAGGATTCGAACCCTCATCGACGGTTTTGGAGACCGCAGCTCTACCTTTGAACTATTCCTCTTTAGTGCCTCACGGCTACCGTATCTTTATATCACACCCCACACACCTTGTCAAACCTTTTTTTCAAATTCCAATGAACCGGCTGCCAAGTGGTGGCAGCCGGACGTCTTAAAGTTACTCGATGATCTTCAGGGGAATGACCTCTCCTTCGCCGTTTTCGCTGATCGCTCCTGCGAGGCGTGTGGTATCCATTCCGCGGCTTCCCAAGGCGCCTAGGATGTTTTGAAGGAGCTCGGAGGTTCCCATCCCGGAGACAACTTCACTGAAGATCGCCTGCAGGCCTTCCTTCTCGCCTTTCAGGATGCTGGTGGCTTTCTTCTTCGTGTCGGAATCGGCGGCGCGGTACAGCTCTACCAGTTTCTTCTCCGTGGAAGTCAGCTTCAGCTCTTCATCCTTTTTGGAAGACGAGGATGTCTTCTTGGAAGAGCTGGAGGTCTTCTTGGAAGAACTGGAGGTCTTCTTGGAGGAGGACGAGGCGGTGTCGGATTTCTTGACGCCGGACGGAGCCTCTAAAAGGGATTTCTGGGTGACGCCGGTGGCTTTTGCGATCTGCTTCAGGGCTTCCTTGGTCAGGTCCTTCTCATCGCGCTCTGCCTTGCCGATATCGGATGCGGTTACATTATCTACCTTCTCTGCCAGCTTGGTCTGGGAAAGGCCTGCTGCGGTACGAGCTTCCTTGATCAAAGCTCCAACTGTCTTTTTCGCCATGTCTTTAACCTCTCTTTCCTGGGTTCGCTTACGCGGTTTTGATAGTTCCAGAATAACATGATCGGGCAGGTCCCGCAAGCGTTTCGAGAATCTTTCAGCCTGGTCCTGTAAGGATATTTCCTTGAAGAACCAGGCTGAAAGGAAGCATTTTAAGTTTCTTATCGGTTTCCCAGCCAGTCGATTGCTTCGCGGACGTTTTGCACGCCGACAAGCTGCAGGGAGCTGGTTTTGTTTTTCAGGGCCTTGAGGCTTACTTTGGGGAGGATGCAGGTGGTGAAGCCGAGCTTCTCTGCCTCCCGTACTCTCGTCTCGGTCATATTGACGGCGCGTACCTCGCCGGAGAGGCCGATCTCGCCAAAGACGATCGTCTGGTCGTCGAGCGGCTTGTCACGGTAGCTGGATACCAGGGCCATCGCGATCGCGAGGTCCATCGCGGGCTCTGTGACGCGCATGCCGCCAGCCAGGTTGATATAGGCGTCGCAGTCGGACAGGTGGATGCCGGCCCTTTTCTCCAGGACGGCGATCAGCAGATTGATCCGGTTGAAATCCGTGCCGGCTGCGGTTCGCCTCGGGATGCCGAAATTGGTCCGGCAGACCAGGCCCTGGATCTCCAGAAGGATCGGTCTGGTGCCCTCCAAGGAGCAGGTGACGATTGAGCCGGAGGAGCCTTCCGGACGGCCGTTTAAGAGGAACTCCGAAGGGTTCTTCACCTCGGCCAGGCCGTTTTCCTGCATTTCAAATACGCCGATCTCGTTGGTTGCTCCGAAACGGTTTTTCACCGCCCGGATGATGCGGTAGGACGCGCTTCTTTCGCCTTCGAAGTAAAGCACCGTGTCTACCATGTGCTCAAGGGTTCTCGGGCCTGCCACCACGCCTTCCTTTGTGACGTGGCCGACGAGGAAGATCGTGATGCCTAAGCCTTTCGCCAGCTGCATCAGGAGATTGGTGGATTCTCTTACCTGGCTGACACTGCCGGGTGCGGACTCGACGCCCTCCTTGTACATGGTCTGGATCGAATCGATGATGACGACATCCGGTGTTTCCTCGCGGAGGATCTCCGCAATGGAGTCGAGGTTGGTCTCGCACAGGATCTTCAGGCTTTCTCCAAAGC
>CAMOGO010000276.1 GCA_946614075.1 uncultured Lachnospiraceae bacterium
TAGAGAGGCGGACGCCCGAGAAAGAAAGCAGCCGCCGCGGAAGCAGCTGCAGTAGCAGCACCCGCCACAGCCGCGGAAGCCCCGGCAGAAGCAGCAGCAGAAGTACAGCCGGAGCAGACCGCAGAGGCCGTAGAAGCCACGACCGAGTCGAAGGGCAAGGGCGAGACCAAGCCGGCTGAGAAGAAAACCCGCGGAAGAAGAGGCCGCACATCCAAGAAGACCGAAACCAAGTCCGAGGCAGTCGAGGAGACCAAGGCAGAGGTGAAGCAGGAAGCGAAAGCCGATGGGAAGGCAGAGGCCGTTGAGGAAGTAAAGGCCGAGGTAAAGACCGAGGCGAAGGCAGAGACGGCCGCAAAGGCCAAGAAGCCCGGCAGAAAGCCGAGAGCCCGCAAGGCAGAGGCAACTGCCCAGGCAGAAGCTCCCGCAGAGGAGAAGAAGACTGCTCCCGAGGCTACGGAAGCCGCAGCCGCTCAGGGCACCGAGGAGAAGCCCAAGACGACCGGACGCCGCAGAGCCGGCCGCCCGAGAAAGAACGCCGCAGCAGCCACCACAGAGCCTGCTACCGTAGAGTAAATAGATGCAGTACCTGCAGCCACGGAACCCGCAAACGCTGAATAATTGTATGCGGCCCGTGGCTTCCGAATATACGTTGAGTGCTTAAGACAGAGATATATCGCTGACAGCCGCGTTCGTCGGCCAGAACTGCTAAGGCTCATAAAAAACACGAAAAACAAAGGTCAAAATTCCAAACTCGCTTGGTGACTGGGTCGGGCTAAAGCCCTTCCCGTCACACGGCGCTCAGACAAGCGGAATTTTGACCTTTTCGTGTTTTTTATTTCACCTTGCAGTTCTATGGCCTTCTCCAAAGGCTGTCAGCGATATGATCTCTGTCTTTTCGCATCTTCAACGTCTGTCCCAAAGCCACGGGCCTTCACAGAATTTATCGCTCAATTTCTTTGCCGATCTCAAGCATTTTCAGGATCTTCTTCTTCTCGTCGTGAGAATAGAAGCTCAGAGCGCGCATCAGCTCGCCGTCCAGAACGGTATCCGGATAAACCTCGGAGTCAGAGGACTTGCCGGCTGCAAGGAGCGTATCGACGGAAACATGGCACAGTGCCGAATAATAAGTCAGGACGCGCAGATTCAGCTTGGTGCGGTTATTCTCGACGTTGCTGACAAAAGCAACGGTGGTTCCGAGATCATTCGCAACCTTGTCCTGGGTGATGCCCTGGGAGACACGAAGCTCCTTCATTTTCAGGCCGACTTTTGCGTAATCGATTTCGTTTGACATGGTGTATTCCTTCCTTCCTTTTGATAAAGCGTGTAAAGATGATGTTTATGTGAGCAAATGGATTTCATAGGGGAGCGGGCCGTACTACTTCGGATCCTTCTTCAGAAAATGATAATAAGGAGCCCGCTGACGATTCCGGAAATCGTCGGGATCTATCTTGCTCCAGTCGAGCATGCCTCGTCCTGACTTCATGCCGAGATGACCCTCATCCAGCAGGTCAAACAGGATCTGCGGCGGCTTTGTGGCATTGCAAAGCTCCGGGAAAAGTCCGGACTGGACCTGCTTCTGGAGCGGGAGACCGGCACAGTCATAGTGCTCCATCGGGCCGATCGAGGAGTACCGGGGGCCGAATCCGTACAGGACGACCTCGTCGATCTGCTCCGGTGTGGCAATGCCCTGCTCGATCAGGTAGAGAGCCTCGCGCAGCATCGCGTGCTGGAGACGGTTCCCAATGAAGCCGGGGATATTCTTCCGAAGGATGACGGCGCGGCGGCCCATGCTGTCCAGGAATGCCTTTGTCGTCTTGGCGGTCTCATCGCTCGTGAAACGGCTCATCACGACCTCGACCAGCGGGACCAGGTGAGGCGGATTCCAGGGATGGGCGACCAGGAAGCGGTCCTTCCTCGATACGTGATCGGCCAGGATATCGGCCGAGATCGCCGAGGTGGCAGAGGAGAGGATAGCGTCCTTGGGGCAGTGAGCCTCCACCTGGGAATAGACGGATGCCTTTACATTGACATCCTCGGTGACGGCCTCCGTGATAAAACGTGTGTCCTTCAGATCCGCGTAATCCATGGAAAGCGTCAGGAGCTCCAGACATCTGTCAGAGTCCGCGGGCGTCATCACGCCATGGTCAGCCAGATCTTCAAAATTACGAATGATCTCCGTGCGGGCATCCGCGAGAGCTTGCTCCCTTCTTCCGATCAGAGTGACCGGGCAGGAGTGGAACAGATACAAGGTCGCGAGGGAACAGCCAATCATGCCTGTGCCGACGATACCGACGGATGTTATACTATCTGGGTTCATAGCACCCTCCTTGGAATATATGATCGTATAGGTGGAAAATGGCCGAACAGGTTCGGCGTCAGGGAGAATACCGTATCGGAAGAGGTCCAATACTCAATTAAGGATATTATACCATAAGTATGAGAAAAAAGTAAACCACTTAATAAAAATTCCTGCTAAAAATCTTTTTTCTCGTCAGGTTCGAAAACATGGGCGAAGAGATGTATTTTTTGCGGTACTCATTTGACAAAGAAGGGAGCCGCGACTTATAATGGTAGCAAACTGGGTCGATCCCAAGAGGATTACTTTTTATTAACCCACATATACCAGGAGGTACTATCTTATGGGAAGAAAAATGAAAACCATGGATGGCAATGAGGCTGCTGCACACGCATCATATGCGTTCAGTGACGTAGCTGCCATCTACCCGATCACACCTTCTTCTGTTATGGCTGAGCACACCGATGAGTGGGCCGTACAGGGAAGAACCAACATCTTCGGACAGACCGTAAAGGTTACCGAGATGCAGTCTGAGGCCGGTGCTGCCGGTGCTGTCCACGGATCTCTGTCCGCTGGCGCTCTGACCACCACGTTCACTGCTTCTCAGGGTCTTCTTCTGATGATCCCGAACCTTTACAAGATTGCCGGCGAGCAGCTCCCGGGCGTTGTCAACGTAGCAGCCCGTGCACTTGCAAGCCACGCACTCTCCATTTTCGGCGATCATTCGGATGTTTACGCTTGCCGTCAGACCGGATGCGCTATGCTGGCCGAGGCCAGCGTACAGGAAGTCATGGACCTGACTCCCGTTGCTCACTGCTCCGCTATCAAGGGCAAGATTCCGTTCATCAATTTCTTTGATGGTTTCCGTACCTCTCACGAGATCCAGAAGATCGAGATGTGGGACTATGAGGATCTGAAGGATATGGTCGACATGGATGCGGTCG
>CAMOGO010000277.1 GCA_946614075.1 uncultured Lachnospiraceae bacterium
TCGGAGAGTACGAGGGCATCCGCTGCATGCTGTGCGCGACGCACGACACCGGCTCCGCCGTCGAAGGCATCCCGATGACCTCCGATGAGCTTTACCTGTCCTCAGGTACCTGGAGCCTTTTAGGCGCTAAGATCAAAGAGCCCATCACGACGGAGAAAAGCCGCGCAGCGAACTTCACCAACGAAGGCGGCGTCGGCTACATCCGCTATCTGAAAAACATTATGGGCATGTGGCTCGCGAACCAGCTCCGCAAGGATCTTTGCCCGGACAAGCCCTTCCCGGAAATCGTGAAGGAAGCGGAGGAAAGCACTTTTGACGAGACCGTGGACGCCAACGCGCAGGCTTTCCTCGCCCCCGAGAGCATGAAGGCAGCCTTCGACGAGGCCCTGACCACAAAGCCCCAGACACCGGGCGACTACTTCCGCTGCGCATACCGCAGCCTGGCGCTCTGCTACCGCGACGCGATCCGCGAGATCGAAAACGCTACCGGCAAAACCTATCATGAGCTCTACATCGTAGGCGGCGGCGCGAAAAACGCTTTCTTAAACCGGCTGACCGAGGAAGCCACCGGTAAAAAGGTCATCGCCCTGCCCATCGAGGCAACCGCAATCGGAAATTTGATGATACAAATGAAATAAATGTGTGTCAGTGGGGACGGTTCTCGTTGACACACATCTGGTGTGTCAACGAGAACCATCCCCACTGACACACAGAAATTCAGGAGGAAAAAAACATGAAAGACATTATGACAGCTCCCTTTATGGTAGAAATGATCCGCACCGCGACCAACATGTATGATCACGGCTGGGATGAGAGAAACGGTGGAAACATCAGCCTGCTGCTCGAGGAGGCACAGGTCGCTGAGTATCTCGACACCACCCAGGTCATCCGCACGATCCCGACCGGTTTTTCCGCACCTTCTCTGGCCGGCAAATATTTCCTGGTCACCGGAACCGGCAAGTATTTCAAGAATGTTCAGTATGATCCGGCTGCCAACCTCGGCCTGATCCGCATCGCCGCCGACGGCGAGACCGCCGAGCTCCTCTGGGGCTACTCCGATGGCGGACGTTTCACCTCTGAGCTCCCGGCACACCTGATGAGCCATGTCGAGCGTCTGAAGGTTGATCCGGAGAACCATGTCGTCATGCATTGCCACCCGGCGAACCTCCTGGCCATGACCTACGTCCACACCCTCGACGAGCGCGCCTTCACCCGCACCCTGTGGCAGATGTGCACCGAGTGCATCGTTGTCTTCCCGGACGGCGTCAATGTCCTGCCCTGGATGCTCTGCGGCACCAACGAGATCGGCGAGGCTACCGCTGAGAAAATGCAGACCGCACGTCTGGTCGTCTGGGCACAGCACGGCATTTACGGCGCCGGCAAAGACCTGGATGAGACCTTCGGCCTGATCGAGACCGCCGAGAAGGCTGCCCAGATCTACATGATGATCGCTCATCTGCCGCTCGTCAACACCATCACCGACTCCCAGATGCATGAGCTGGAAGGCAGATTCAACGTCAAGGCCCGCGAAGGATACCTCGACTGATCGTAAAGGCAAAGACACGAAGACAGGGGACAGTTCTCTGTCTTTCCCCCGTCTTTCGGGATCGACAAGTTCAAGGATATGTTCTATAATAGTATACGTCAGGCCGCACCGGTCTGGCGTATATTCATTTCTATCATGAGCGTGCCTTACGGTCTGTTTTTACTTTCTGTAAAACGAAGCAAAACCGAGGGCCCGCGCCACCATCTGCTGCTCAGGAGGAAATTACGATGAAGCACCTGATTAAGCGGAGCAGACGGCTGACAGCTTTTCTGCTCGTCCTATCTCTTGTCTGTACCATGTCACCACTGCTTTCCTATGCGGAAGAGGCAAATGAAACCCTGATGATCCCTGCTTGGGAAGAGGCTGAGAGTGCTCTCGACGAATCGGTCTATACCGCTCTTTCGGAAGCCGCCTCGGAGGCTGCTGCCCCGGAAATCGGCGCCGAGGAGCTGGTCATCGCAGCGCAGGAAGGCCGCGAAAATGAAATCACGTGGCCCGGCGGCTCCTCATCCGGCACGACCCATTACAACACCACGAAACAGCTGACCGAGCAGGATATCCTGGATATGAACGATGGGACCGCCCTCATCGTCTACACCGAGGAGGGCTACGTGACGACCATCGTCGGCCGGTATTTTGACCGCCCGGTGACCGATTACAATGATGCCATCAACGCCATACAGGGCGTGGCTTCCCTGCTCGGGCTGAATGCAGGCGCCGAATTCTTCGCTGTCTACGGCGAGACGGACAACCGTGGCTACACCTACTATACCTACGAGCAGCGAAGCGGTTCCCTCACCGTCGCCTACGCGACGCTGAAAATCGTTCTCGACCCGGAAGGGTATCCTTGCGTCCTCTCCTCCTCGATGATTCCAAACAGAGGCTACAATCCGGACCGTCCTTCCATTTCGACCGAGGAAGCCGCCGCCGTGGTTGCCGCCCGGTATCCTGACACCAGCCTCACCTTCTACCTCGACTCGACCGATGAGCTGGCTGTCGCCTACGAAGGTCAGACGGTCAACTGTCTCGTCATTTACACGGACAATCCCAATCAGTCCATCAGCTTTGACATGCCTTATCTGGCCCACTTCGTCGCCTTTGAAGGCACGTACTTAAACTGCGTCCCGACATCCTCACTCACCCGGACCTCCATGGATCTGTGGCATACGGAGGACTATTTCGACGGTCTTGAGCAGCAGGAGCCGCTCCATGTACGGACCACACTGGCAAACGGAGAAACCCGCGACCTCACCGTTCCCGTCGCGTACAACCCTGCCGACGGAAAATACTACCTTGCGGACACCACGCGGAAAATCCTTTTTGCCGATTATCCGTCCTTCCGTTTCGACAACGAGCTGGCTTTCCACACCAGCGACACACCCGACGACTGGCCCATCCGCTGGATGCTTGCGATGGACAGCCTTACCAAAATTTACGATTTTTACGCCGACATGCGGATCTACTCCGTCGACGGCTTCGGCATCCCGATCCTGGTCACGACCGGGCTGTGCGATCCGGACGGCACCCCGCAGGACAATGCCTGCTACTACGGCATCAACGATGGCTGGGCGTGCTTCGGCATCAGCGAGATCAACGAGTATGCCGCAGCGCTTGACGTGATGGGCCATGAGTACACCCACGGCGTCACCACCAACTCCATGCAGGGAATGATCTACGAGAATTACCCCG
>CAMOGO010000278.1 GCA_946614075.1 uncultured Lachnospiraceae bacterium
GCTTTTCGTTTTTCTGCCGGATCCTTCAGGTCTTCAAGCCTTTCGTTTTCTGCCGGATCCTTCCGGTCTCCGGGCCTTCTAGATTTTCTGCCCGATCCTTCCGGTTTCCAGGCCTTCTAGATTTTCTGCCCGGTCCTTCCGGTCTCCGGGCCTTCTAGATTTCCTGCCCGGTCCTTCTCTGATAGTCCTCCAGGGCGGAATGAATGGCCTCTTCCGCAAGGACGCTGCAGTGCATCTTGTAATCCGGCAAACCGTCCAGCGCCTCTGCGACGGCCTTGTTGGTGAGCTCCTTCACCTGGCTCACCGGCTTTCCCTTGATCAGCTCTGTTGCCATGGAGCTGGAGGCGATGGCGCTGCCGCAGCCGAAGGTTTCAAATTTTACGTCCTGAACGATGCCGTCCTCGATCTTCAGGTACATCTTCATGATATCGCCGCATTTGGCATTGCCGACCTCGCCGATGCCGTTGGCGTCCTCGATGACGCCTACATTACGCGGATTGCGAAAATGATCCATTACTTTTTCACTATATAATGCCATGATCTAACCCCCTCATAAAAAGTAGATTGTTTTAAAAATCAGACTATCTCTCGGGATGCCCCGATTTCCTTCAGAAACCCGCAGCATCCTCAAAGGATAAATTCCTTCTTTCCTGCCATCAGATCTCTCCATACCGGGGAGAAGGAGCGCAGGTATTCTACGGTGTCCTTGACTGCCTGGATGATATAGTCAATCTCTTCCTCTGTGATATTCTCGCCGATGCTGAGTCGCAGAGATCCGTGTGCCACATCGTGGATGCGGCCGATCGCCAGCAGGACGTGGCTCGGATCCAAGGATCCGGACGTACAGGCGGAACCGGAGGATGCGCAAATGCCCTTGTCATCCAGGAGAAGCAGAAGGGACTCGCCCTCGATTCCCTCGAAGCAGAAATTGACATTGCCCGGGAGTCTGCGCTCGGCGTCTCCGTTTAAGATCGAGTGCGGTATCTCCTGCAGGCCTGCGATCAGCCGGTTTCTCATCTTCACGAGGTGCTCTGCGTTTTCTGCCATCTTGGCATTGGCCTCTTTCAGGGCCGTTGCCATCGCGGCGATGCCCGCTACATTCTCCGTTCCGGCACGCAGGCCGCGCTCCTGTGCGCCGCCCTCGATCAGGTTGATCGGACGGATGCCTTTCTTGACATACAGGATGCCGACGCCCTTCGGGCCGTGGAATTTGTGTGCGGATGCCGACAGCATGTCGATGTTGTCAGTCACGACATTCAGCGGGATGTGGCCGACTGCCTGGACCGCATCGACGTGGAACAGGACGCCTTTCTCCCGACAGACGGCGCCGATCTCGCGGAACGGCTGTATCGTACCGATCTCGTTGTTGGCCGCCATGATCGTCACCAGGCAGGTGTCCTCGCGGATGGCTGCCGCCACCTCAGAAGCCTCCACGATGCCATTTTCATGGACGTCCAGGAGCGTCACCTCAAATCCCTCTTTTTCCAGGGCAGCCAGTGTATGAAGCACGGCATGATGCTCAAAAGCAGTCGAAATGATGTGCTGCTTTCCTTTTTTCTTTCCCAGCGCGGCGGCTGTGCGGATCGCCTGATTGTCCGCCTCGCTTCCGCCCGATGTGAAAATGATCTCGCGGGGCTGTGCGCCGAGGACAGCCGCTACCTCTTCTCTCGACTTCTCCAGGATCTCCTTCGCCTTCTGTCCATGGGTATAAAGGCTGGAGGGATTGCCCCAGAACTCGCTGTTGACGGTTGTCATCGTATGGATAGCAGCATCACTCATTCTGGTTGTTGCAGCGTTATCAGCATAAATCACGGTAAAGCTCTCCTTTCGTTATTGCTTACGCCATATTATAATTGCATTCGCCTACTATGTCAATAGGTTTTATTTTGAAAACAGTCTTGATTACCTATTCACCTTTAGGTATAATAGGTAATCATAAACATTATTGAAATAGGAGAGCTACTATGATTTCTACAAGGGGACGATATGCGATCCGTGTGATGATCGATCTTGCGGAAAATAATAATGGCAGCTATATCCCGCTGAAGGATATCGCTGCCCGTCAGGAGATCTCCAAGAAATATCTGGAGATCATCGTCAAAGATATGGTTGCCGGCGGCCTTGTTACCGGTGCCAGCGGGAAAGGCGGCGGGTATAAGCTGTGCCGCAAGCCGGAGGAATATACGGTGGGCGAGATCCTGGACCTCATGGAGGGAAGCCTGTCTTCCGTCGCCTGCACGGCCGTTCAGAACAACGACTGCCCGCGTCGCGCGACCTGCCAGACGCTGCCGCTGTGGGAGGAGTACGACCAGCTGGTGCACGATTTCTTCTATGGAAAGAAGCTCAGCGACCTGCTGAAAGCTCCCCCAGAAGGGTCAAAATCCGCATTCCCCTCCTCCTAGCGGTTTTTCCGATAGTCGCGTGGGGTGATGCCGTATTTCTTTAGATGGGTTTTTTCAATCCCGTCAAATAGTTCTCGGATGAACTCATTCTTTCAGTTTTCTGTATAGCTTTACAGCAATGAATACCACTACGATACACCAAAAAGCACACCATACCTCAACTGTCCACAATGGGATTACGCCTCTTTGGTACACTGCAGGGAATGTATCCATCAGCATATGCAGCACGATGGCAAGCAGCCAGAAGACCTTCTTTGCGTGAATGACGCCGTAATATACGATGACGGTAAGCCCGATATGGAGGAGCATTGCGAACAAACGCTCCATGACATTCATCGCCATCATGGCGTAATCAAACGAGGCTGCGGCCTGTACGGACGGAAGCGCAGCCGCAGCGGTCTCTTCCGTAATGTTCAGCGTTTTGAGTGCATTTTCCGTATCTCCTGAAGAGAACAGGATCGCAATGACAAGGTATAAAACCATGGCTGGCAGAAGAACCGCCAATATCTCGATCCCACCGTGACCGATACCGTACAGAACCGCGTTTTCACGAGTGCGGTTCTTTTTCAGGATGGTTTTCAGAACGATATATCTTCCACATTCCTCAAAGACTCCAGCCATCGTGATTCCATAAAGGACAAAGGCTACCGTGTTTCCGTTGATGAATCGGGAAACGGGATTGTCCTGAAGGATGCAGAAATAATGCACACCCAGCTCCAGCACACGGGCGGAAACAAGAAATCCGGCAGCTCCGGCAATGAGCCAGCTGATATTAGTCT
>CAMOGO010000279.1 GCA_946614075.1 uncultured Lachnospiraceae bacterium
AGAGGATCTGGACGATGAGGCGACCGAGACCGTCAATACTTTCCTGCTGGTGAACGCAATCGCAAAAGAAGAAGGGATCACCGTCGCAGAAGAGGACTACAAGGCTTATGCAGAAAAGAACTACCTGGATAACGGCTACACCGATGCAGACGAAATGCTTGCCGAGACCGACGAGAACGAGCTGAAGGCCAACGCCCTTCAGGACAAGGTAAGCTCCTTCCTGCTCGAGCAGGCAAAGATCACCATCGAGGAAGACGCCGGCGATGAGGATGACTACTATATCGATGATTCCTCCGTCATCGACCTGACCTACGAAGACGGCGAGCTGGAAGACTGGGATGAAGAGGACTGGGAAGAAGACGACTGGGACGACGATGACCTGGAAGGCGAAGAGGACGATATGGCCGAAGTCGACTGGAATGACATCGATATCGACGGAGAAAACAGCGACGCCGACTGATTTGGGACTATCTTTTGGGCATCAATTCTGATATTTGGTTTTTTCGAAGATCATATCGGAAATGTGCCGAAATTTTCCCCGCTCATTTTCCCATTTATGTAAAAATTATACATTCCAAGACGAATTGTGTCTTGACATAAATATAGGGGTAGCATATAATCGATTTGCAGTGTAGATTTACAGGTTTTAATTATCTCGCAGCTGTCCTTGATTATGCTTTCCCGTAGATAATCCCTCTGGCTGATGAGTTTTTTAATACCCGGATCGAAACAATTATCAACTTATTAACGGAGGCAAAGCATGAACAAGGGAACAGTTAAGTGGTTTAACGCAGAAAAAGGTTATGGTTTTATCACTGGTGAGGACGGAAACGACGTATTCGTACATTTCTCCGCTATCCAGGGCGAAGGCTTCAAGACCCTCGACGAGGGACAGGCTGTCACTTATGACCTGACCGAAGGCAATCGCGGAATGCAGGCTGCAAATGTTGTTAAGCTTTAATTGCTGCTGATCAATCAAAAAGACCGTGCGGGAGAACCTCCTGCGCGGTCTTTTTTTCTGCCCATTTTTTCCGGACTTTTCCGTCTTTTCTTCCGGTCCTGCCATCCGGCGTCTTTGGCTTTTCTCCAGGCCTTTGCCATCCGGCGGCTTGGGATTGAAGACGGATGAAACAAAGGTACGTTAAACGTTCCCATAAATCTGAGGCGGAACCAGGGCGACCACCCGGATGCCCTCATCCGTATACTCCTCCTCGAGCAGGCGTCCGTATTTGCGGATCAAAGCAACCTTGCCCGCCTGATCATAAGGGTAGCAGCGACTGATGCGGATCTGATCCGCATAGAGGATCTGGTCGAGGACGCGCTTAAGTTCCTCAAGGCCTTCCCCGGTGACAGCCGAGACCGGAATGCTCCGGTCGGCCCGGAAGTCCCGCATCCGCTGTTCCTGCGTTACCGCATCCTGCTTATTCCACAAGGTGATGACCGGTTTGTCCTTGATCCCCAGTTCATCGAGGGTCTCGTAAACCACGTGCATCTGCTTCTCTGCCTGCGGGCTGGAAGCATCGACCACATGCAGGATCAGGTCCGCATACCGGGCTTCTTCCAGCGTACTGCGGAAGGCTTCCACCAGATGATGGGGAAGTTTGCGGATAAATCCGACCGTGTCCGTGAGCAGGACCTCCCCGCCCTCGGGAAGGATAAGCCTTCGGGTCGTCGGATCCAGGGTCGCAAAAAGCTTATCCTCCTGGAGAACGTCCGCATCCGTGAGGACATTCAGGAGGGAGGATTTTCCCGCGTTGGTATACCCTACCAGTGCAGCTGTCGGCAGGACCCGCTCCTTTCTCCCGTCCCGAAGAAGACTGCGATGCCTTGCGACCTCCCGTAGTTCTCCCTTAAGTCTGGAGATCCGGCTGCGGATCAGGCGCCGGTCGCTCTCCAGCTTCTTCTCGCCGGGGCCTCGTGTTCCGATCCCGCCGCCCAGCCTGGACAGGGATTGCCCAAGGCCCGAGAGCATGGTCAGCCTGTGCTGCAGCTGCGCCAGCTCCACCTGGATCTTTCCCTCGCTGCTGGCTGCCCTGGCCGCAAAGATATCCAGGATCAAAAGGGTGCGGTCCATGATCTTCAGGTCCAGTTCCCGGACGAGATTACGCATCTGCGCCGGCGTCAGCTCATCATCACAGATAATGCCGTCCGCCCCCGTCTCGTATGCCAGGTCCTCGATCTCGAGCAGCTTGCCGCTCCCCACGTAAGTGGCCGGGTCTGCAGCGCTCCTGCTCTGGCGAACGCGCCCCACCACAAGGGCCCCCGCCGTCCTGGCAAGCTCCGCCAGTTCATCCAGGGATTCCCCCGCTTCCTTCTCATCCATATTTCCGGCAGCGACCAGGATCACCTTTTCCATGGTCTGCCCGTTATCCGTCATGCTCACTTATTTCCCCCGGGTGCTTAAAAACTGCAGTTCCCTCCTGCCGGCCTCATCCGTCGGATAAAGATCCACATAGGCCTGGGCCTTTTCCAGCGCCGTCGCAAAATCGAGGCTGCGCTCATAGACGACGATCTCGTCGAACAGAAGCTGCTGCTTTCCCTCATCCTCCTCCATGGCAAGGCCTTTGCTGATGTAGGAGAGCGCTCCGTCAAAATCTCCGGACGCGAGCGCACACAGAGCCAGGCCATTGTAAGCGGAAGGACTTTCCCCGCTCTTTTCCATGATCTGCTCATAGGTCGAAACTGCATGCACGTAATCCTCCTGGGCCAGGTAGATCTCTCCCAGCAGGGAAAGCGCAGGCAGATAGTTTTTGTTGACCGGCTCGATGAGGGCGTTTTTGGCATCCTCATATTTTTTCAGGTAAAACTGGATCTGGCCGATATGATAAGAATCCTCCATGCTCCTGGGCATGGTCCCCAGGGCCTTCTGCAGGTACTCATCCCCCACGGCCGTCAGGTTCTGCTTTTCATAAAGCTCGTAGATCTGCAGGTAAAGGCTGTAATCTCCCGGTTTGAGGGCGACCGCCCGGTCGAAGCAGCTCCTGGCCTGTTCCTGGTCGGACATGGCCAGATAGGCCGCCCCCAGATAGTAGAGCGGCTCCAGGCTCTCCGCTTCCTCCAGAAGCTTCGTGCACTCCGAGACCACCTCGGAATAATCCCCGGCCCGGTACCTGGCGCTGATCTGGTAGAGGGTGATATCCCGCACTGTCTCGGGCAT
>CAMOGO010000280.1 GCA_946614075.1 uncultured Lachnospiraceae bacterium
TATGAAACCGAGGAGGATGAGGAGAAGCTCCTGGATTTGTTCGGAGATTTCCGCTTCCTGACCGGCGGATCAGGGATATTAAGAGGCCTGGCAGCAAGACAGGCAGAACTTTTGAAAAGGCAGGCGGACTCTGCCCATCTTTGTACTGTCCAGACTGCGAAAGCCTGCAATGATACGGATCAGCCTGCAGAGGAATGCACTTGGGATGATCGGACTGAAACGGATCAGCCTGCTGCGGACGAAACTGAGACAAGTGGCAATACTGCAGGCGCTAATACAACAGATGCTGATACTACAGATGCTAATATTACAGACGTTAACTCGGCAGGTGGTACCCGGACGCTTCTCCTGGCGGGAAGCTGCTCGGTCATGACACGGGCTCAGGTTGCCTGGTACCGGGCACAGGGCGGCCCCTCGCTGTTCATGGATCCGGCCAAGATCGCAGATGGATCTCTGACCGCGCAGGAGATCATGAAATTTGTACAAAGCCAAGATGGCTCCTGCCTGGTGTACAGCTCTGACACACCGGAAAACGTAAAGAAAACACAGGAAAATGAGGGCGAGCACATTGCTCAGCTTTTGGAGGGTACGATGGCCTCGGTTGCGAAGGAAGCACTGAGGTCAGGATGGACACACATCGTCTCGGCAGGCGGTGAAACCTCTGGCGCAGTGACGAAAGCATTGGGATTTCAGGCTTTCTACATTGGGGAGAGTGTAGCGCCCGGGGTGCCTATCCTGATACCGCTTGACCGGCCGGACGTACGACTTGTCCTGAAATCCGGCAACTTCGGCCAGGAGGACTTCTTCGGAAGAGCAGAGAAAATGATGTAAGACATGGGTTAGTCATGGTGAGTCATGATGGGTCATGGGGCCGGTTCTGAGTCATGACCCACATAACTTAAGAAAGGGAGAACTATGAAAAAGATCATTAACGCACCAAAGGATTTCGTCGATGAGTTTATAGAGGGCATCTTGCTGGCTTATGGCGATCGGATCAAAACCCACGAGGGCGACCATAGGATTATCCTGAAAAATACGCCGACCAAGGAAGGAAAGGTCGCGATCGTTACGGCGGGCGGCAGCGGCCATCTGCCGGTTTTCTTGGGCTATGTCGGCGACGGCATGCTGGACGGCTGCGCGGTTGGCAACGTTTTTGCCTCGCCGTCCGCGGAACGCATGCTGAACATGATCCGCGACGTCGACACCGGTAGCGGCGTTCTTTGCCTATATGGCAACTACGGCGGCGACGTCATGAACCTAGAGCTTGCCCGCGAGGATGCGGATTTTGAGGACATCCAGACAGAAGTCGTGCTCGTCAGCGACGATGTCGCATCCCGCCCGATCGAGGAAAAGAACGAGCGCCGCGGTGTGGCAGGCATGGTTTATGCCTTCAAGGTCGCCGGCGCCGCAGCCGATGACATGCTCTCGCTGCCCGAGGTAGCAGCCGTCGCCCGCGAGGCCCTTGACAACATCCGCACCATGGGCGTGGCGCTGACCCCGTGCATTTTGCCGGAAGTCCAGAAGGCAACCTTTACCATCGCCGAGGATGAGATCGAGATCGGCATGGGCATCCACGGCGAGCCCGGCATCGAGGTTCGGAAAATGATGACCGCCGACGAAATCGCCGAGGAAGTGCTGGGCAAGATCCTGGCAGACATGCCTCTGCAGTCCGGCGATGAGGTCTCCGTGATGGTAAACGGCCTCGGCGCAACCCCTCTCGAGGAGCTCCTGATCGTGTATCGCAAGGTCGCTCTGATGCTGGAGAAAATGGGCGTTTCCATCTACATGCCGCACATCGGAGAGTTCGCAACCTCCATGGAAATGGCAGGCTGCTCCATCACCGTTTTCAAACTCAACGAAAAACTGAAAGGCTACCTGCGCGCACCCGCATCCACACCTTTCTACACGAGCGAGAACAAATAAAAAGAACCTTAAGTAGAAACATGCGAAAGGAACTGACGAGATGAATAAACTGACATTGACCGAAGATATGAAAGCCGTCAGGGACATTATGGTGTCCAACAGAGGTTTTTTGATAGAGCTGGACGCACGGTACGGAGACGGCGATCTCGGTATTTCCATGGAAAATGGGTTCAACGCGGTTTACGACTGCCTGGCCGGAAGCGAAGAATGCGACCTGGGACTGGTCCTGCGCGACTGCTCCAAAGCCTTTAACCAAGCCGCTCCGTCCACCCTCGGAACTCTGTTTTCCTTCTGGTTCATGGGGGCAGCAAAGGTGCTGAAAGGAAAGACTGAGGTCAGCCTCGCAGAAGCCAGTGACGCGATGCTGGCAGGCATCATACTCATGATGCAGCGCGGCAAGTCTGCACCGGGAGAAAAGACGATCATTGACTCGATCTATCCGGCGGCGATGGCTCTGAAAGAGCATGCCTCCGAGGGACGGGCCGCAGCATTGGAGGCCGCCTACGAAGCAGCCAAGGAAGGCCTCGAGGCCACCCGCGGCATGGTCGGAAAACACGGACGGATCGCCTATTACGGGGAGAAAACCCTCGGCGACACCGACGCCGGCGCCACAGCCGGAATGCTGATTTTTGAAGCCTTAAGGTGAGTCACAAGGCCAGTTCTGAGTCATGGGGACGGTCCCAAGGCTCAGAACGGTCCCAACGATCCCCAAGACTCGCCAAGCTAAGAAGGAGATGAACATATGGCAAAAATCGTAGTTTTGGATGGCTACACATTAAATCCAGGAGACCTGGACTGGAAAGGGCTGGAAGCCCTTGGCGAATGCACGGTCTACGACCGGACATCATTGACGGACCCGCAGGAATCCATCGACCGGATCGGTGACGCAGACATCGTTTTTACCAACAAAACACCCCTGACCAGGGAGGTATTTGAAGCATGCCCGAATATCCGCTTCGTCGGCGTTCTGGCAACCGGCTACAATATCGTCGACGTCGGCGCAGCGAAGGAGAGAGGCATTCCCGTCACCAACATCCCGACCTACGGAACCGCTGCGGTCGGGCAGTTTGCCATCGCTTTGCTGCTCGAGATCTGCCATCACATCGGCCACCACGACCACAGCGTCCACGCTGGCAACTGGGAAACCAACGCAGACTGGTGCTACTGGGACTATCCCCTGATCGAGCTGGACGGAAAGACGATGGGAATAATCGGCTTCGGAA
>CAMOGO010000281.1 GCA_946614075.1 uncultured Lachnospiraceae bacterium
CAGCTTGGTCACCCAGTTGGTATAGTACCAGCCGATACCGGGCTCCGTCTCCTCGGAGGCGATCAGGTAATCCGCGTAGTCGCCGAGCATCAGGGCGGTCTCTGCCGTTGCCATCAGGCAGGCGTCAAAGCCGACAAAATCAAAGGTCACGCCGCTGTCCTTGAAGGCGGTGCGGATCTCCGCCAGATCCATGGAATCTCTGCGGGCTGCCGTCTCATCGTAGCCGTAGCCGGTTACGGAGCCGCCGCCGTGATCCCAGAAGATAAAGCAATAGCGGTTTGCCGGTGCCTCATCGACGCAGTACTTGATGAAGTTCGTGACGTTCACCGGGTTCGTCATAGCCCCCTGGCCATTGGCGTCCGCTGACAGGCGCTTGATGCCGCCGGTCTGGATCTCGTAGATCTGGTGTTTCCGGTTGTCGATGCCCTGTGTCTTCCAGGCACTGCAGCCGCCGGTGTAAACCAGGATGCGTACATTATCGCTCAGAGTCGCGGAAGCCATCTCCGCCAGGTCATTGGTCGCCATACCGCTCCTGGACTCGAGGTCGGTGCCGCACATGTAGACCATGATCGTGACCTTGTCACGGCTGTCGCCGTAGATCTTGGTTCTCTTGGCGCGGGAGCCTGCCGCGACCGTGCGGTCCAGCACACCCTGTGAATAGGAGGTGTCTGTCCATCCGGTCGAGTAGTTGCCGGTGCCGACAGCGCTGGTGCCTCCAAGCAGATCATAAAGTGAGCTCATGCCGCCCGTCGTCGTGGAGATGGAGCCGCTGTTTGTGCCGGTATTGCTGCTGTACGAGCTGGTACCGGAGCTATACGAGCTGCTGCCGCTCGGAAGGGTGCCGATATTGCCCGATCCGCCAAAGCCGCCATTGATCAGGAAATAAATGACAGCGATGATGATGATCGGAAGGCTGATGCCTCCTGCCGCCTTCGCTGCACGATTTCCTCCTGTCGATCCGGAACCCGTTCTCCGCCCGGAGTATCCGTCTTTTGATCCGACCGGGCCGGTTCCTAAGCCTTCTCCTCTTTTGTTCAGGCCAGCCCCGCCCCCTGATGTCACGTTTTTCTTCCTGCTGACAGGTCTTTTCTGTTCCATGATATTCTCCTTTTCCCCTTGATACGCAGCAACTTGACCGCTGCCGGGTGATTCGGCCGCTGCCTTTTGATCTGACCGCTGCCGGGTGATTCGGCCGCCGTCTTTTGATCTGACCGCTACCGGGTGATTGCCACCGCCTGCGAAGAGCCCTTACCTTACGCTGCCCGGTGGCCTAAACACGCAGAGGGGAGCTTGCCGCCCCCCTCACGCTTGAAAACCTTATTATGAAAGCGATGCGTATGCAGTAAAAGCAGTGAATTAACGCATATGCTTTCATCCATGATGCCACAAGGCGAAGCCTTGCTTAAAAGAATTTAGTCATACAGATGACATGCACAGAAATGACCGGGAGTGATCTCCTTCTGTACCGGCTCTTCCACCTTGCAGCGGTCGGTGCAGTACTGGCATCTCGTGTGGAATTTGCATCCCTTCGGCGGATTGGCCGGGGAAGGGATCGAGCCTTCCAGGATAATCCGGTTCATCTTGACGGTAGGATCCGGAACCGGGATCGCGCTGAACAGAGCCTTGGTGTAAGGATGCAGCGGATTCGCGAAGATATCCTCCTTCGTCGCATACTCGACCATGTTGCCGAGGTACATGACGCCGACCGTGTCCGAAATATGCTGGACGACAGACAGGTCATGGCTGATGAACAGATAAGCCAGGTTGAATCTCTTCTGAAGGTCCTCCAGAAGGTTAATGATCTGTGCCTGAATGGAAACATCCAGTGCCGAAACCGGCTCGTCGCAGACGATGAAGTCCGGGTTCAGGGCAATCGCTCTTGCGATGCAGATACGCTGTCTCTGTCCGCCGGAGAACTCGTGCGGATAGCGGTCCTTCTGGTAATCATGCAGGCCGCAGGCCTCCATGATGTTGGTGATGTAATCGTCAATCTCGTTGTCCGGTACCAGATGATGCTCGCGGACCGCCTCTCCGATGATCTCGCCGACAGGAAGTCGGGGAGAAAGGCTGGAGTACGGATCCTGGAAGATAATCTGGATCTTGGGCCGGAACGCGCGCAGCTCACTCGAGCTCAGCTTGTCCAGATGGACATTGCCATTGAAGATAACCTCACCGCTGGTCTTGGGTGTCAGGTTCAGGATTGTCTTGCCGACGGTCGTCTTACCGCAGCCGGACTCTCCTACCAGGCCCATCGTCGTACCACGCTTCAGCGTGAAGCTGACATTCTCGACAGCATGGACATGACCGACGACGCGGCCGAAAAGTCCTGCCTTGATCGGGAAATACTTGCAGAGGTTCTTTACCTCAAGAACGTTCTCGCTGAGGCCCTCCTGACGCTTTGCCTTGGCCATGGCATCCATGGTACCGAGTGCACTGTTTACATTAGCATCGTTTCTTCCGCTCATTTGCTGTCGCCCCCTTTCGCTTCGTCAAAATAGCGCCAGCAGCTGACAATGTGCGTATCCGTGATATGGATCTCCGGCGGATATTTTCCGGAGCATCTCTCAACGCACTTCTCGCAGCGGTCACGGAAATAGCAGTAATCCGGCATGTTGATCGGGTTCGGAACAGAGCCGGGGATCGAGTACAGGCGATCGACCTGCTTGTTGATAACCGGCTTGGACTCCATCAGACCAATCGTATACGGGTGGCGCGGATCAAGGAAGACCTCGTTGGCCAGTCCCTTCTCGACGATACGGCCTGCATACATGACGACAACATAGTCAGCCATCTCTGCGATAACACCAAGGTCATGCGTGATCAGCATGATCGAGGCATTGATCTCGCCCTTCAGTTTACGAAGGAGCTCCAGGATCTGTGCCTGAATGGTAACGTCCAGTGCGGTCGTCGGCTCATCGGCGATGATCAGACGCGGGTTGCAGACCAGCGCCATCGCGATGACGATACGCTGACGCATACCGCCGGAAAGCTCGTGAGGATAACGCTCGTAAACGCCCTCCGGGTTCGGGATGCCGACCATCTTGATCGCATCGATCGAGCGCTGCTTGACCTCCTCCTTGCTCATGTGAGGATTATGCAGCTGGATACCCTCGTCCAGCTGGAAGCCGATCCGGAAAACC
>CAMOGO010000282.1 GCA_946614075.1 uncultured Lachnospiraceae bacterium
AGATCTCCGCAGCCAGGCATTTAAGCCATGCTACTGCCTGTACGGAGAGGAGAGCTTTCTGAAAAGAAGTTATAAAAACCGGTTCCGTCAGGCTATCTGCCAGGACGGGTCGATGAATTATGACTACTTTGAGGGAAGCGATGCCGATCCGGCCGCGATCCGGGATGTGGCCGAGACCATGCCCTTCTTTGCCGAGAGGCGGCTGGTGCTCGTGGAGAATTCAGGACTTTTCAAAAAGGATTCCGGAAAGCTGGCCGATTTCCTTTCTCAGATGCCGGACACGACCTGTCTGGTTTTTGTGGAGGATGCGGTCGACAAAAGGAATAAGCTTTACAAAAAGGTCAAGGACCTGGGGCATGTCGTCGAGATGAACCATCCCGAGGAGAAGGACCTCAGGCTGTGGGCCGGAAAGATCCTGAGCCAGGCCGGAAAGCGGATCACCAACCGGAACATGGACCGCTTCCTCGAGCTGACCGGCCGGGATATGGAGCTGGTCAAAAATGAGCTTGACAAGCTGATTTCCTATGCCGGGGAGGAGACAGAGATCACCGGCGAGATGATCGATACGGTGGTGTCCCGCCAGACGGAGGGAAAGATTTTTGACATGATCCGCGCTGTGGCGGAGGGAAAGCCGCAGGCGGCGCTGGATCTTTACTACGATCTGCTGGCGCTGAAAGAGCCCCCGATGAGGATTTTGGTGCTGATCACCAGGCAGTTCAACCAGCTCCAGCAGGCAAAGGAACTGATGGAGGCGGGCAAAAGCACCGGTGAGATCGCGAAGACCTTAGGCCTGATCCAGTTCGTGGCAGGCAAGGTCTGCCAACAGGCTTCCGCCTACCCGCGGGCCCGCCTGATTGACTGCGTCAGAAGGTGCATCGAGGCAGAGGAGCTTGTCAAGACCGGACGGATGCAGGATGTACTCGCGGTCGAGATGCTGATTGTCGCCTTTTCCAAGGGAGAGTAATAAAGTACCGGAAAAGGCACAAAAATTCCCTGTGTTTTTCATAAAATTCCTGTTGACAATCAGCATCCGCTTCGCTAGAATAATCTAGCGTGTTTACATTAGGACGTCCGTGTCTCCGGCCTTAATGCAAATCCAGATCATATTTATGGAGGTTTACAGGTAAAATGGCAAATATCAAATCTGCAAAGAAGAGAGTATTAGTTGCCGCTGCAAACGCAGAGAGAAATAAGTCGATCAAGTCGGATGTCAAGACGGCTGTTAAGAAAGTGAACGCTGCGATTGCTGCTGGTGATAAGGATGCTGCACAGGCTAGCCTGGTCAACATGACCAAGAAGCTTGATATGGCTGCTTCCAAGGGCGTTTTCCATAAGAACGCAACTTCCCGCAAGGTTTCCCGTATGTCCAAAGCCGTCAACGCGATGGAGTAATTTCGGAAATAGAGAATGATGATAGAAAGAGCCCTGCTTCGTAATGGTGTGACGAAGCAGGGTTTTTTATGCACACGGCCGCCCAGTGGTAATTGTTGCCTGACGGCAACGGGCGGCCGTGTGTAATCGAGTAGGAGTCGGGCAGGCCTTCTCCTACGCGAACGAAGTGAGCGGAGTGAGAATGCGAAAAAGGAGCTTTGAAAACAGATGGCTACGCAGTGTGAATTCTGTTACAATTACGAGTATGATGAAGAATATGAGGAATATGTCTGCCAGGTAATGATGGACGAGGATGATGCGATGCGGCTGATGTCGGACCGTTCGGCTTCGTGCCCTTTTTACCGGAGCGGAGATGAGTACCAGATCGTAAAGAAGCAGATCTGACAGGAGCGAAGCATGAGTGAGAGAAACGACAGACCCCGGATGGGGAGGAAAAAAGAGGAGAGGACTCTTTCCGAGCGTTTCAGCGACCGTACGAGGGAGAGCTACAAAAAGCTGATCCATAACCGCATCGTCTACACCTTTGTGGTTATTCTGATCCAGATTGCGTGGTTTGAACTGCTGATTCTGCGGCTGAGCGCTTACTCGACTGCGATTTCCGTCGGACTTACCCTGCTCAGCGTCGCCATGATCCTCTATGTCATCAACAAGGATGACAATCCTGCCTATACCATCGGCTGGGTTGTCCTGATGGCGCTGGTGCCGCTTTTCGGCGGCCTTTTGTACTTCCTGTTCGGAAACAAGAGACCATCCAAGAAAATGCTGCGCAGGATGATGGATTCCCACAGCTACTATCGTCACATCCTGAAGCCTCTGCCGAAGCGTGAGGAGAATATCATCAAGCTCGATGACCGGATGGAGGGCCTGAGCCACTATGTCTGGGGCCAGTCCGAGTTCCCGATTTACCCGGACACGCAGACGACCTATTATCCGAGCGGCGAGGAGATGTTCCCGGCCATGCTGGAGGCCATGAGGAAGGCCGAACACTTTATCTTCCTCGAGTATTTCATCATCGACGAGGGAGAGATGTGGGACGAGATGCTGTCTGTCATTCAGGAGAAGGCAGACGCAGGTGTTGAGATCCGCATCATCTACGATGATTTTGGCTGTGTATCGCGGCTGGCGCCGGACTACGATAAATGGCTGGAGAGCCTCAGCCCGAATATCAAGTGCATGGCGTTTAACCCGCTGCACGCGAGCTTCTCGCTGGTGGTCAATCACCGCAGTCACCGGAAGATCCTGGTCTGCGACGGGCATACCGCCTTTACCGGAGGTATCAATATCTCCGACGAGTACATCAACCGGGTGAACCGCTTTGGCTACTGGAAGGATACCGGCGTGCGTCTTTACGGCGAGGGCGTCTGGAACTTCACCGTGATGTTCTTTGAGCTGTGGGGCGCCTACCATTCCAAGGAGGTCAGGCCCAACAGCTACCGTCCGCACAGCTATCATCCGGAGCCCTTCACCGGAGCCGGCTTTGTGCAGCCGTTTTCCGATACCCCGCTGGACAACGAGCCCCTGGCGCACAATATTTACCTGGATATCATCGCGCAGGCGGTGGATTATGTATACATTTTCACTCCGTACCTGATCATCGACTACGAGATGCAGTCCTCGCTCATCCGTGCGGCCAAGCGCGGCGTCGACGTGCGGATCGTGACGCCGGAGATCCCGGACAAAAAGCTGATTTACCGGCTGACCCGTTCCAACTACCTGCCTCTGATCGAGGGCGGCGTGAAGATTTACCA
>CAMOGO010000283.1 GCA_946614075.1 uncultured Lachnospiraceae bacterium
ACAGCCCGTTTAATCCGCTGGTCATCTCGGTCGGACAGATCCATGGCGGTGAGGCGTACAATGTTGTCGCCAACAAGGTCGTGATGGATGGTACGCTGCGTACGTACTCCAAGGAGCTGGCCGAGACCGTCGAGCAGGAGCTGCGGACGATCATCGAGAGCGCGGCTGCCTGCCTGGGATGCACGGCAGAGCTTGACTACACGCACTATCTGAGCCCGGTCATCAATGATCACGAGGACCTTGTCCGGATCGCGAGAGGCGCTGTCGCAAAGAACTACGGCGAGGAAAGCCTGCATGACATGCATTCGGTCATGGGCGCCGAGGACTTTGCGAATTTCATGGACGTAGTTCCTGGCGTGTTTGGCTTTATCGGCAGCCACAACGAGGAAAAAGGGACTATTTACGGAAACCACAATGATCATTATAATGTAGATGAGGACATGCTGAAGAAGGGCGCCGCGACCTACGCGCAGTTTGCCGTGGACTTCCTTCATGAGAAGGCAGCATCCGTCTAAGTAATCAGGAAAACAGGAGGGAATATCATGATGAACATTAAAGAGCTTGGTGAGAAATACGCGGATTATTGCGTACAGATGCGCCGTTATTTCCATCAGCATCCGGAGATCAGCCGGGAGGAAGTAAACACAGGACGTGTCGTACGCGAGGAGCTGACGAAGATTGGCGTCGACTTCAGACCGATCGCTGAGAATGGTGCGTTGGTTACCATCGGCGGCAAGAAGCCTGGCAAGACTATCCTTGTACGTGGCGACATGGACGCTCTTACCGTTCAGGAGGAGACCGGCCTGGATTTCGCTTCCGAAGTTCCCGGGGTTATGCATGCTTGCGGACATGACGGACATACTGCTATGCTTCTGACCGCAGCTAAGATCCTTCACGATCTGGATGAGGCAGGAGAGATTAACGGCACCATCAAGCTTCTGTTCCAGCCGGCTGAGGAGGTTGCCTGGGGCGCACTGAAGTGCATCGAGGAAGGCTGCCTTGAGGGTGTAGACAAGGTTTTTGCGATCCATCTGTGGTCAGACGTCGAGGCTGGAAAGGCTACCTGCGCAGCTGGTCCGAAGATGGCCGGCGCTATGATGTTCGACGTCAAGGTCCATGGCAAGGGCGGACATGCCTCCATGCCTCATCAGGGCGTTGATGCCATCACGACGACCTGCCAGATCATCGACAATCTGCAGACCATCGTCAGCCGTGAGTTCAGCCCGATGGATCAGTGCGTACTGACCGTTGGTACCATCAAGGGCGGATCCCGCTGGAATGTCCTTCCGGAGTACGCAGAGTTTTCCGGCACGACCCGTTTCTACTCCGATGAGAACCACAAGAAGTTCCCTGAGTTCATGGATCGTATCTGCAAGCTGACCGCAGCGGCTCACCGCGCTGAGTGCGAGGTAATCCACACCGAGATCGTTCCTCCGACGATCAATGATCCGGAGCTTTGCGATATCGCGACCGATTCCATCCGCAAGATCTTCGGCGAGGACGGTGTACAGCCTTTCGGCATGGTAACCGGCGGCGAGGATTTCGGCTTCATCATGGAGAAGGTGCCGGGTGCTGTCTGCTTCGTCGGTGTCCGGAATGAGGCCATCAACGGCGTATACCCGAACCACAACGGCAAGTTCATGATCGATGAGCCTTCCATGTGCAAGGGTGCTGCTCTTTACGCTCAGGTCGCTGTCGACTATACAAACAGCTAAGAAGAGGTCTGAGAAGGGGCAAAAGCTTCGAAAACCGGCGAAAATGCTTTAAATAAGCGAAAAATCGGGGAAATCATGAAAAAACCCCTTGCTTTAAGGGAAAAAACGTGGTATCCTCTCGTAAGTAGTTAATAAGGCAAGATGAGAGTGGGCGTCAGTCCACTCTTTCTTTTGCAGTATTATCAGGAGGATATTTCGTGTCAAAAAGAGAAGACATTGAGAAGAGAGCGGAAAAACTCGTGCTGCCGATCGTCGAGGCAAGCCAGTGTGAGCTGGTTGATGTAGAGTACGTGAAGGAGGCAGGCACCTTCTATCTGAGGGTTTACGCCGACAAGGAAAAGGGCATCACCGTAGATGACTGCGAGGTGATCAGCCGTGCCTTCAGCGATGTGCTGGACCGTGAGGATTTCATCGACGACAGCTACATCCTCGAGGTGAGCTCTCCGGGACTCGGACGCCCTCTGAAAAAGGAAAAAGATTTTGCGCGCAGCATTGGCCAGGAGGTGGACATCCGCCTGTTCAAGGCCATCAACAAGGAGAAGGATTTCACCGGCGTTCTGAAGAGCTACGACGAGAAGACCGTCACGATACAGACCGAGTATGGCGAGGAAACCTTTGAACGAAGCCAGATTGCGCTGATCCGCTTATCTTTTACTTTCTAAGACTGACAGACAAAGAAGCTACGATTATTACAGGGAGGCGCGGCTTTAGGAAAGCCGGCCGGAATTGACAGGAGGAACCTAAGAACAACATGAACAAAGAACTGATGGAAGCGCTTGACACGCTGGAAAAAGAGAAGGAAATCAGCAAGGAAACTTTGCTGGAGGCAATCGAGAATTCTCTTCTGACGGCCTGCAAGACGCATTTCGGAAAAGCCGATAACATCAAGGCAGTTGTTGACCGCGAAAGCTACGATTTCCGGGTTTTCGCAGAGAAAGAGGTCGTGGAAGAGGTAGAGGACCCGCTGCTGCAGATCAGCCTCGATGAGGCGAGACTGCATGATCCGACCTGCGGTCTGGGTGACACTGTCAGGATTGACATTAAGTCCAAGGACTTTGGACGTATCGCCACACAGAATGCAAAGAATGTCATCCTTCAGAAGATCCGCGAGGAAGAGAGAAGAATTCTCTTTGACCAGTATTATGCCAAGGAAAAGGAAGTCGTCACCGGCGTCGTCCAGAGATACTTCGGACGCAATGTCAGCATCAACCTGGGTAAGGTCGACGCTGTCCTGAATGAAAACGAGCAGATCAAGGGCGAGACCTTCCAGCCGACAGAGCGCGTCAAGGTATACATCCTTGAGGTCCGCGACACGACGAAGGGACCGCGCATCCTGGTTTCCCGGACTCATCCGGAGCTTGTCAAGCGCCTGTTTGTGGCAGAGGGTGCCGAAGTCAGCGAGGGTATCGTAGAGATCCGC
>CAMOGO010000284.1 GCA_946614075.1 uncultured Lachnospiraceae bacterium
TTTCATGGTCAAGAAGACGATGGACGACGTGGCTTATGAATACCGGGACGGGCAGAATATCCTGACGCTGAAAAAGAATCTGTGAATCACGGAAAAGGAGAAGCTAATGACGATCAACAAATCACTTGAAGGCAGTGCGCTTTCCATCGCGCTGGAGGGCCGGCTGGACACCACCACGGCGCCGGAGCTGGAAGCGGAGCTGAAAAGCTCACTCGACGGCGTCACGGCTCTGACGCTGGACTTTGCCGATCTGGAGTATATTTCCTCGGCCGGTCTGCGCGTGCTGCTCGCCGCGCAGAAGATCATGAGCAAGCAGGGAAGCATGAAGCTGATCCACGTAGGCGACGTCATCATGGAAGTTTTTGACGTCACCGGTTTTACGGACATACTGACCATTGAGTGATCCGATGCGTGAGATCCGTACGATCGATCTGCATATGCACACCACCGTCTCCGACGGGACTGACACCCCGGAGGAGATCCTCGCGCGGGTGAGGGAAGCGGGTATCGATCTTTTTTCCGTCTCAGACCACGACGCGATCAAGGGAGGACAAAGCCTGATACCCCTGCTGCGGGAGGGAGATCCACAGTTTATTCCCGGCATCGAGTTCTCCTGCAAGGACGAACAGGGGCAGTACCATATCCTCGGCTACGGCTACGATCCCGAGGACGAGGCGATCCGCGCCGTGGTGGATCTCGGACACAGTTACCGCATGAAAAAAGTGCGCGCCCGGCTGGAATTTCTGAAAACGCAGTTCGGTTTTACCTTTCCCACGGAAGAGCTGATGGCGCTGGTGTCCCTGTCCAACCCCGGCAAGCCGCACATCGGGAATCTGATGGTGAAATACGGATACGCGAAAACGAAAGAAGAGGCCATCCGGGAGTATATCGACAAAATCCGCTTTCGCTCGGAATACGTCCGACCGGAGGAGGCCATCCGGGGCATCCTGCAAAGCGGAGGGATCCCGGTGCTGGCGCATCCCAGCTACGGCAACGGCAGCCAGCTCATCCTGGGCGAGGACATGGACCGGCGCATCCGGCGGCTGATGGATTTCGGACTGCAGGGACTGGAGGGCTTTTACTCCGGTTTTACAGCCCGGCTGCGGGGCGAAATATTGTCCTTTGCGGAGCGGTACGATCTGTACGTCACCGCCGGCAGCGATTACCACGGCACCAACAAGCTCGTTGAGCTGGGGGACACGGGCCTGAGCGAGGTCCCCGAATGGCCGGAAGGCCTTCGCCGTTTCCTGCGGGACGTGCCGATGAACCGCTGAGGAGCATATATTCCTGACACAAGCCTCACAGAAGGGGAGACAGATTGCATGGATCCACATGCCTCGAACATAGGGATGGTCTCCAAGCTGATGTTTCGGCTGCTGCCGATCCAAGTCCTGCTCGCGGCAGTCGGCGCGGTCAACGGAATCGTGTCGAGCTTTTTTGCCAGCAACTATGTCGGCATCAACGCCATGAGCGCCGTGGGCCTCTACAGCCCGATCCAGATGCTTTTCACGGCGATCGGCATGATGCTCACCGGCGGCGCGGTCATACTCTGCGGCAAGTACATGGGCCAGAACCAGCAGGACAAGCTGCAGAATGTCTTTTCGCTGGACGTCGTTTTTTCCGTACTGCTGTCGGCGGCATTTATCGTGCTGTTTTTTGCGCTCGGCGCCTTTGATCTCACCGGCGTCATCACGCGCGATGCAGCGGTGCGCCCGATCTTCAACCGCTATCTGCTTGGCCAGGCCATCGGCGTTTTGCCCTTCGTGCTGGGAAACCAGCTCTCGGCCTTCCTCTCGATAGAAAACAAAGGCAACCGCACCACGATCGCCAGTCTTGTGTACATCGTCGTCAACATCCTGCTGAACTTCCTGTTTGTCCGGGTGCTGCGAATGGAGGCTTTCGGTCTTGCGCTGGCCTCTTCCCTCGGACTGTGGGTGTTTCTGGTCATACAGGCGCAGTACTTTTTCACCGGCCGCTCGCATATGAACTTCCGGGTGAAACAGCTCCGCTGGGGCGAACTGGGGGAGATTTTGCACGTGGGCATCCCCGGCGCGCTGAGCAACGGCTACCAGACGGCGCGCGGTCTGATCCTGAACTGGCTGCTGGAGGCCTTTGTCGGGACCGTGGGCATCTCCGCCTTCGCCGCAGCCAACAACCTGCTGAGCATTGCCTGGGCGATCCCGACCGGCATGCTGGCGGTCTCGCGCATGATGATCAGCGTGAGCATCGGCGAAGAGGATCGGCAGACACTCACCGACGTGATGCGCGTGATGTTCCGGCGGTTTATCCCGCTGATGTGCGTGGTGGCGGCTGCGATCATCCTCGGCGCGGAGCCGCTGACGAGGATCTTTTACCGCGACCCCGCGGAGCCGGTTTACCGCATGACGATGTGGGGACTGCGCATCCTTCCGCTGTGCATGCCGCTGAGCATTATCCTGATGCACTTTGTGTGCTACGGACAGGCCTCCGGCAAAAGCGGGCTGGTCCATATCCTCTCACTGCTCGACGGTGTGGTATGCGTTGCAGGGTTTGCTGCGCTGTTTATCCGCGTTATCGGCATGAACAGCGTTTATATCGCCTGCGTTTTCAACGGCGTCGTGACCACGATCGTTATCGTCGGCTATTCCTGGCTGCGGAAGGGACACTTTCCCCGGAACATGGAGGAACTTATGGTCATCCCCGAGAGCTTCGGCGTATCGGAAGACCAGCGTATGGATCTGACGATCCGGACCATGGAGGAGGTCGTCTCCCTTTCGCAGCAAGTTCAGAGCTTTTGCCGGGAAAAAGGCGTCGATGAGCGCCGCGCCTACCTGTCCGGTCTGGCTATGGAGGAAATGGCGGGAAATATCGTGGCGCACGGCTATACCAAGGATCGTAAACGACACAGCATCGACGTACGCGTCGTCCATAAAGACGACGACGTGATCCTTCGGCTGAAGGACGACTGCGTGCCCTTTGACCCCGGCGAGCGGCAGAAACTGGCCGAGGCGGACGACGTTGTAAAGAACATTGGCATCCGCATAGTTTTCAAAACCGCGCGGGATGTGCAGTACCAGAATATCCTCGGACTGAACGTACTGACGATCCGGTTGTGAGCCCATTGTATAGAAACGACGAGGCAGGGATCATCCCTG
>CAMOGO010000285.1 GCA_946614075.1 uncultured Lachnospiraceae bacterium
TGCATCCGAGCGAGCAACAAAACGAGACAAAAAGGGACAGGAACGAAGTGACTGGCCCGATTGTCGAGTTCTGTTGCAGGATTGCGAGAGCTGCGCAGCAGCGAAGCAATCCGTACGCTTTCATCGTTTAGAAGACACCCTGTGCCATCATGGCATCGGCTACCTTCTGGAAGCCTGCGATGTTTGCGCCGGCGACCAGGTTGAAGCCCAGGCCGTACTTCTCAGCGGCATCGACAGAGTTCTTGAAGATGTTCTTCATGATGCCGTGCAGCTTCTCATCGACTTCCTCAGCGCTCCATACCAGTCTCTCGGAGTTCTGGGACATCTCAAGTGCGGATACGGCAACACCACCGGCGTTGACAGCCTTGGACGGAGCGACGATCATGCCTTCCTGCTTCATCAGGAACTGCAGAGCATCGTTCGTGGTCGGCATGTTAGCGACCTCGATGTAGTACTTGATGTGGTTGGCAGCGATCTTCTCAGCGCTTTCCATCTTGACATCGTTCTGCATTGCGGACGGCATGATGACGTCGACCTTGCGGCCCCACGGCTTCTCGCCCGGGAAGAACTGTACGCCAAACTTGTCGGCATAGTCCTTGACGACGTTGCGGCCGGATCCACGCATCTCAAGCAGATAATTGATCTTTTCAGGAGTGGTGACACCATCCGGATCATAGATGTAGCCATCAGGACCGGACAGGGTGACAACCTTTGCACCGAGCTCAGCAGCCTTCTTGCAGATACCCCAGGTAACATTACCGAAGCCTGCGCATGCGATGGTCTTGCCCTCGATGGTATCGCCTTCGTGGTTCAGGACTTCCTGCAGATAGTAGACAGCGCCGTAGCCGGTAGCTTCCGGTCTGGTCAGGGAACCGCCGTAGGAGAAGCCCTTGCCGGTCAGAACGCCATTCTCGAAGGTGCCCTTCAGACGACGATACTGTCCATACAGGTAGCCGATCTCACGGGCGCCGACACCCATATCGCCTGCCGGGACATCGATGTCCGGTCCGATGTAACGATACAGTGCGCTCATGAAGCTCTGGCAGAAACGCATGATCTCAGCGTCAGACTTGCCGGCCGGATCGAAATCGGAACCGCCCTTGCCGCCGCCGATCGGAAGACCGGTCAGGCTGTTCTTGAAGGTCTGCTCAAAGCCGAGGAACTTCATCGTGCCGGAGTATACGTTCGGCTGGAAGCGAAGGCCGCCCTTGTACGGTCCGATCGCGCCGTTGAACTGTACACGATAGCCGGTGTTGGTATGATACTTACCCTCATCGTCCATCCAGCAGACGCGGAAGGTGAACATTCTCTCAGGCTCTACGATGCGGTTCAGCAGGTCAGCCTTCTCATACTCCGGATGCTGATCGATAACCGGAGACAGGGAGGTAAGGACTTCCTCTACCGTCTGAATGAATTCAGGCTCGTTAGCACATTTCTTTCTGACATTTTCGATGACACTCTCTACATATGCGTTCATTCCAGAAACCCCTTTCTTGCCTTAGCGATTCCGTGAAGGCGATTTTGTCTTTTAGAATTTTTCTCTAAGGCTTAAAAATATTTTTTAGTGTGTTCTCCTTGGTTTGCCTTTTTTCTTTTGGCAATTGTATCCCTTGACAATATTTTATCTTGCTATTATTATATCCCCCAAAAAAAGTTTTGTACATACTTTTTCTTCTATTTGGAAAATTCGAAAAGATATTGCACGAAATCTCGTACAAGCAAAAATGTTTCAAAGATCGACTTTGTATTTTTGCAAATACAAAAATTTTCCCGGTCGGGGCTTTTCTTTTTCCTCCTTTGTGGTATAATCCTCTTTGTTCGGGATCATAGCTCAGCTGGGATGAGCGTTCGCCTCACACGCGAGAGGTCATGGGTTCGAGCCCCATTGGTCCCATTCCATTAAGGCTGTCGCACTGTGCGACAGCTTTTTTTGTGCACACGGCCGCCCAGCGGTAATTGTTGCCTGACGGCAACGGGCGGCCGTCCCCATTGTCACCTCACCCTACAATCTGGTCTTCGATTTCTTTATACAGTGCCTGGATGTTTCTCCTGTTTTCCTGGGAGAGGTTGTCCAGGCGGGAAAGGACCTCTTCGATCTTATCTGCTACATCTCTCACCTGCGCCATGGAGTCGTCGATCTCGCCGGCTACCGCAAAATCAGCAAACAGACCGTCAAAAAAGAAATCCGCAAATTTCAGGAAGCCGTCGATGTTGATCTGGATGTCCTCCGCGTCGATCGTGACGTCCACGAGCTCGGTGTGGAAGGTGTTCAGCTTGTCCTGCAGGTGCTCGAGCTGGCTCTGGGCGTCGTCGAGCTCGCTGTGCTTTAAAAGATCGACGATCATGCCGCCTCCGAAGATATCCCAGGTGGCGTAGCCGTCGGCGCTGTCGAGGGTTTCGAGGACCTGCTCGGCGACGCGGAGGGCGGACTGGCCGGCGTTCTGTGCCTCGCGGATCTCCTGCTGCTGGCTCTCGAGAAAGGCGGCCTGTTCCTCCAGCTCCAGGATCCTGGCTGCGGCGGCGCCTCCCTCGCCGCGGATCTCCTCCTCGCGGGATGCGAGGCGCTCCCGGTAGAGCTCCTCACTGCCGGTAAGATCGGCGATCTCCCGCTCTCTCGCATCACGGTCGTCGCGGATGCGCTTCAGCTCGCGGAGGGCTTCTTCGTAGCGGATCGTCGCCTCGTAGGCCTCTCTTTTTTCCTTGTCGAGCTTCTGGTCCATGCGGCCGATCAGGGTGTAAAGCATGGCCTTGATCCCGCCGTTTTCCAGCTTGTCGACGTCAAGATCTTCTTTCTCCTTCTGGCGGAGGAGCTCCTCTACGTACTCGATCAGCTCCTGTTCGCGGGCCTTCAAGCTCACCAGCTCATCCGATGCCTTGGTCAGACGTCTCGCCCTGGCCTGCAGATTCTTTAAATCCTCATTGTAATACGCAGCCATACTTTATACCTCCTCTTACGTAACGCATGGAAGACAGGGGACCGAAGACAGAGAACCGTCACCTGTCTTCTCCTATGCAGGTGTCTCAGTCCCCATGCCCCGCCTTAACTCACCAATGACTCCCTTACAAACCTATAATACTCACTACGACCAGGGCGAGGCAGGCGAGGGTGAATAAAATCATGCC
>CAMOGO010000286.1 GCA_946614075.1 uncultured Lachnospiraceae bacterium
CAGGAGGAGCTGGATGAACGGCTTGCGGCACTTGAAAATGCGATAGCAAAGGGAGCCGGGAGCTCGGATGGCTATCAGTCTTTGCCCGAGGCCCGGATCACCTATTTTGTCCCCGACAGCCTGAAGGCGGGCGGCAAATATGTGACGGTCACGGCTATCGTCCGGCGGATCGACCGGGTCAGGAGACGTTTGGTCCTTTCCGATCGCAGCGAGATTTCCCTCGATGATATCTGGGAGATAGAGTCACCCCTTTGAGCGGCACTCAAGAGTTCCTTGAGTGCTTTTTCAAGCGCAATCTGATATATTGAAGGCGGAGGGAGGTGCAGATAAATGGCACATGCAGCAAGTACGAATAATACAGAGATGCAAATCGGTGATGTGATCCAACGCAGGCGGAAGGAGCTTGGCATGACGCAGGAGGATCTGGCGGAGAAGCTTCACGTGACGCCTCAGGCGGTGAGCCTGTGGGAGCTGGGCAGATCCATGCCGGATATCGGAAAAATGAAGGATCTGGCAGAGGCGCTGAAGATCAGCCTGAAGAAGCTTTACGGCATGACGGCGCCTGGGACAGATGAATGGGCGCTTCGCGACAGGATGTTTTCCGAGGAGCACATGTACAGCCGGATGAAGGCGGTAGCGCAGACAGAGGGGCTGGAGCAGACCTTCCGGGCGCTTTCCTATATGAAGGAGAAGCATGCGGGGCAGTACCGCAAGCCTGCCTGGTACTCCGACACACCCATTCCCTATATCATCCATCCGCTCATGATGGCGTGTCACGCGCATGCGCTGGGGATCAAGGACGATGGGGTGCTTGCCGTCACGCTCCTGCACGATGTGTGCGAGGACTGCGGGGTATCCCCGGATGAGCTGCCTTTCTCCGACGAGGTCCGCGAGGCCGTGGAGATTCTGACCAAGGTTGGCCAGCCCACGGACGAGTACTATGCCCGGATCCGGACCAATCCGACCGCCAGCATCGTCAAAATCCTCGACCGCTGCAACAATGTCTCCACGATGGGCGGGAGCTTCTCCACCGGCAAGCTCGTCAAGTATGTGAACGAGACCGAGGAATATGTGCTGCCTCTGATCAACTATGTGAAGGAGCAAGACATCCGCTACGCCGACCAGGCATTTGTCCTGAAATACCATATCCTGAGCATTCTGGAGACGGTTAAGAATCTGAAGCTGCATGGATAAAATCCGACGAGAACAAAGACTGCCGCAGGGGGATTCCGGCATTCGCCGCGAAAACTTTAAATTAGATCTATTCTCGTTATAATGACCTGTTTTACGACTGGACTTTTTGAAAAATGCCGTCAGATTGCACAAAAAAAGGATTGGCACTTTGTGGATTTTTTCACTTACATGTATGCGCCTGACCTGCTAAGATACCCCTTGGAAAGGGCGGTTCCTCCGTGCGACAACAGCGCATGCAGGTTTTAATGGGGCCGCCTGAGAAGGAGGTTATTATGGAACTGAAACAAAGATGCCTGGAACTGGAGCCGGAGCTTATAAAGCTGCGCCGTTATTTCCACCAGAACCCGGAGAGATCCTGGCAGGAGCACAATACCCAGGAACAGATCATGAAGTATCTGGACGAGCTGGGTATCCCTTATGAGAAGTCGACCAAGACTGGTGTGATTGCGACCATCAAGGGCAAGAATTCCTCTGACAAGATTATCGGAATCCGCGCCGACATCGATGCGCTGCCCGTAGAGGAGCTGGCCGATGTCCCGTTCAAGTCCTGCAACAAAGGAACGATGCACGCCTGCGGACACGATACCCATATCACGATCCTTTTAGGAACCGCAAAGCTTCTGGCCGAGATGAAGGATGAGCTGACGGTCACCGTCCGTCTGCTGTTCCAGCCGGCTGAGGAGTCCATCGAGGACAGCGGCGCCTACTATATGAAGAATGAGCCGCTGGTCAAGGAGTGCGACCGTCTGATCGCCCTGCACATCTGGAGCATGATCCCGTTTGGCGTAGCTTCCCTGCGCTACGGCCCGGTCATGGCAGCTGCCGATACTTTCGACATTTACATCAAGGGACATGGCGGCCACGGCGCTCTGCCTCACCAGACCGTCGATCCGCTGATCGCCGGTACCGAGCTGGTACAGTCTTTGCAGAGAGTCGTCAGCCGTGAGGTCAATCCTCTCGAGCCCGCCGTCATCAGCGTCACATCCTTCGTATCCGGTACGACGAGCAACGTTATCCCCGGCGAGGCACACCTGCAGGGTACCGCACGTACCTTCAACAACGATCTCCGCGATCAGTATCCGGCGATCCTGAAGCGTGTCGCAGACGGTGTCGCTATGGCGACCCGCACCGAGATCCAGGTTGACTATCACTTTGGCCCGCCTGCCATGATCAACGATGCAGAGTGCGTCGACACCGGACGCAAGGCTGCCAACATGGTATTTGGCGAGGATCACGTGAAGGATTGGGAGCTGCAGATGGGCGGCGAGGATTTCGCAAAGTACTTCAACCCGAAGTGCATCCTTCTGCTCGGCGCAGGCCTCGAGGGAGACAAGCGCTTCCCGCAGCATAGCCCTTACTTCGAGATCGACGAGAGAGCACTGAAGCTCGGCGTCGAGTACTTCGTCCAGTATGTCAAGTGCTACGAGGATGAGCTGAAGTAAAAAACGGATGACAATGGATGACAATGGGGACGGTTCTCTGTGTCACCTTGGGGTGACACAGAGAACCGTCCCCATTGTCATCTGTCACCCCAAGGTGACACAGAGAACCGTCCCCATTGTCATCCTTGAAGCATGTTGATAAGATGCTTCATATGGATGCGCATGGCGTCGCGGGCGCCGGTGGCGTCCCGCTTCATAAGAAATTCCAGGATCAGGCGATTGTCCCCCAGGGCAGTCGCCTGCATCACTTCCCGGTTCTCCCCAATCTGCATGATCTCATTGACCGCCCGGTTGATGATGGGGTAGAGCCGCTTCATGTATTCATTGTGAGAGGCCTTGATGATCGACCAGTGGAATTCCTGGTCGGCCAGAGGCCAGTCACCACCCTCGGCGGCTGTTTTTTCGACATTTTCTGCCTTGCGTGCGATCATCGCGAGCTCCTCGTCGGTGGCCCGCTCGCAGGCGAAGGCTACCGTGTACG
>CAMOGO010000287.1 GCA_946614075.1 uncultured Lachnospiraceae bacterium
GCGTAAGCCGCCCCGATGCCCGAAAGCTCCTCGGAATCGGGAACTCTGACCGGAATACCCAGCAGGTCGCTCTGGAACTGCATCAGATAAGCATTGCCGGTAGGACCGCCGTCCACACGCAGTTCTCCGATAGGAAGCGACGCAGTCTCACCCATGGCCTTGACGATATCCGTGATCTGATAAGCGATACTGTCAAGCCCGGCCTTCACCAGCTCGGCCTGCCCGGTCGTCCTGGACATGCCGATAAAAGCCGCACGGGCATCACTGTCCCAATAAGGGGCCCCAAGTCCCGAAAAAGCCGGCACCAGATAAGTATGATCCCCGGGATTTGCGCTTCTCGCGATCGCCTCGGTCTCCTTCGCAGAAGAAATCAGCTTCGCATCGTCCTTCATCCAGGTCACCACCGCGCCGGTGTAATTGATATTTCCCTCAAGCACGTAGTTCACTTTTCCGCCCATGCCCCAGGCCAGCGAAGTAACCACCTCGCCCGTCGGGCTGAACACCGGCTTCTCACCGATATTCATCATGATGGAAGAACCTGTCCCATAAGTGGTCTTGATCATACCCGGGGTAAGGCAGCCCTGTCCGAAAAGTGCGCCATGCGAGTCTCCCATCACGCCTCTGATCGGGATAGGGCTGTCCAGATACCCATCAAAATCGGTCTCACCGTAATCTCCGTCCGAATCGGTCACCTCTGCCATGCAGGAAGGATCGATGCCGAAGATCTCCAGGATATCTTTATCCCAGCAAAGATCGGTGATATTGAAAAGCTGCGTCCTGGACGCATTCGAATAGTCCGTCTGAAATCTCTTACCGCCCGTCAGGCAATATACCAGCCAACTGTCGATGGTGCCGACCGCGATCTCACCCTTCTTCGCCTTCTCGCTCACGCCTTCCACATTTTGGAAGATCCACGCCAGCTTTGCGCCGGAGAAATAAGGAGAAAGCGCCAGACCCGTCTTCTCGCGGATCATGTCCGCCTTACCCGCAGCCTCGATCTCCTTGCAGATCTGTGCCGCACGGGCGCACTGCCATACGATGGCGTTGTAAACCGGCTTTCCGGTCGTCTTATCCCAGCACGCTGCCGTCTCTCTCTGATTGCTGATGCCAAGGACCGCAATATCGTTCTTGTCGATCCCGGCTTTTTCCACCAGATTTTTGACAGTCTGAATGGTGTTGGCTCTGATCTCCATAAGGTCATGCTCCACCCAGCCCTTGTCGTTCACGATCTGTCTGTGCGGCAGATCGGTACGGCAGATGAGAACTCCTCCTTCATCAAAAAGAAGCGCCTTCGTTCCCTGCGTGCTCTGGTCTATGCTAAGTACATATCTGCTCATATTTATTCCCTGTAAGCGGCAGCCACAGCCTACAGCTGCCGCAATCACTCAAATTATCCTTCTGCTTGTACGCAAATCACAGCTTGAGAATCTCCTCAGCCTTCGCCGCAATACCTTCCGCATTGAGTCCGTAGTGATCAAACACTTCCTTGGAAGTACCGGTGATCACCGGCGCATCCGGCAGCGAAAGATTGATGACTCTCCTCGGGCAGTTCGCACCTACGACCTGGCTGACCATGGAGCCCATGCCGCCAAACGGAGAATGCTCTTCCACAGTAATGACCGCTTTCGCGTTCGAAGCCGCCTTGATGACCGCCTCATTGTCAAGAGGTTTCACGCAGTACATATCGAGAACTGTCGCGGAGATGCCCTTTTCCCTGAGAAGCGCCGCCGCTTCCTTCGCAGGCTTCACCATCTCGCCGGTAGCGATGATCGCCACATCTGTGCCTTCGCAGAGAACCGTAGCCTTGTCCATCTCGAACGGCACGTTGCCTTCCTCATAGACATCCTCGACCGGATTTCTTCCCACACGGATATAAGCCGGGCTCTTGTCCTCAAGCAGCGCCTCGATAAGAAGGCGGGTCTGGAAACGATCGCTGGGAAGATACACGCGCATGTTCGGGATGGAAGAGAAAGCAGCGATGTCCTGCGCGGAATGATGGCTCATGCCCAGCGCGCCGTAGCTGATACCGCCGCTGATGCCGACCAGCTTGACATTTGTGTTGGAGTAAGCGCAGTCCACCTTTGCCTGCTCGTAGCTTCTGGTAGAAACAAAGCTTGCCGGTGAGAAAGCGAACGGCTTCTTGCCAACCTTAGCCAGTCCTGCCGCGATACCGACCAGATCCTGCTCGGCGATACCGGTCTCTACGGACTGCTCCGGATAAGCTTTGAAGAAAGGTGCCATGGAGGCGGAACCTCTGGAGTCGCTGCAGAGCGCGATAACGTCTTTGTCCTTCTCAGCATGCTCCATGAGAACTTCACAGATGATCTGTCTGTTTGAAATCTTATTCATTGCGGGCTGCCTCCTCCCTTTCTTTAAGGTCTTTCATGATCTGCTCGTATTCTTCTGCGCTCGGTACGTGATGATGCCAGGAAGCCTTGTTTTCCATCACAGAGGAGCCCATGCCCTTGGTAGTGTTAGCCACGACCAGCGTCGGTTTTCCTTTGACCGTCTTTGCCTCGTCAAAAGCAGCGATCATTGCGTTCACATCGTTTCCGTCCACGCTGAGCACGTTCCAGCCAAACGCCGCGAAACGCTCCTCAACAGAATCCTGATGCATAACTTCTTCGGTGGTTCCCGAAATCTGCAGACGGTTGCGGTCTACCACTGCGCAGAGATTGTCCAGCTTATACTGGGTAGCGCTCATGGCACCTTCCCATACAGAACCTTCGGCAAGCTCTCCGTCACCCATGACTACGTACACTCTCGCGTCGCGATTGTCCATTTTTTCGCCCAGCGCCATACCTACCGCAACGGCAAGTCCGTGTCCGAGCGAACCGGAATTCATCTCGATGCCCGGCAGCTTGTTGTTCGGGTGGCCGATGAACTTGGAACCGAATTTCGAGTACTCTTTAAGTACCTGCTCGAGCGGGAAGAAGCCCTTCTCCGCCAGCACAGCATAGAGAGATTCCACGCAGTGGCCCTTGCTGAGCACGAACATGTCTCTGTTCGGATCGTCCTGATTTTCGGGACTGATATTCATCTCGTGAAAATAGAGCGCGACCATCGTCTCCATGACACTCATGTCGCCGCCGATGTGTCCGCCGCCGC
>CAMOGO010000288.1 GCA_946614075.1 uncultured Lachnospiraceae bacterium
CTCGTCATTTTTGCACTTCTCGTAATCGGTTCCATTGTATCCAAACAGAAGAAAGCGGCATTCGATGCAAAGTGCCTGGCGTTCTGTGCCGTATCCCTGGCTTTGGCTACGGTCACAAGCATGATCAAGCTCTTTGACATGCCCATGGGCGGCGCAGTTACCCTGCTTTCTATGTTTTTCATCTGCCTGATCGGCTATCTGTACGGCCCGGTCATCGGGATTACCACAGGCGTGGCGTACGGTTTGCTGCAGATGGTCATGGATCCCTACATCATCTCTCTTCCGCAGCTTCTGATCGATTATCCGCTTGCATTCGGAGCGCTTGGACTCTCCGGTTTCTTTGCGGATAAGAAATACGGGCTGGTGATCGGCTACGTGGTCGGCATCATCGGAAGATTTATTTTCTCGGTCATTTCCGGCGTTGTGTTCTTTGCTATGTATGCGCCGGAGAATATGTCGCCGCTGGTCTATTCCGCGGCGTACAATGGCGGATATATCTTCACGGAGGGAATCATCACAGTGATCATTCTGCTGATTCCCGTCGTAGCCAACGGTATAAAAGAAGTTAAGCGGATGGCGAATTCCTGAGAGGGGAAGGCGAATTCCCGAGAAGGGAGGACGAATTCCTGAGAGGGAAGGCAAATTCCCAAGAAGGGAAGTCGACTTTCTAAGTAGAAAGGGAAGAGCAGTCACTTAGCGGAACGAATAGAAAAAGAAAGCGAGCCTCAGATTCCGGCGGATCTGGGGCTCGTTTTGCAATTTGCGATCTTAGTAGTAATTACAGCCTGATTTTCATTTACAGCCTTATCATCATTAAAGCCTTATCATCGACAATCCCGCAAAGAATGCCGTCAGGATGAGGAAAATGGAAAAGCCGGCGGCGTAGATCGTGAAGTAGGAATAAAAGTCCGGCCCTTTCGCCCGGCGGCAAAGGAGGCGGCTTGAAATGCCGGACCGGCTTCTTCTATAAAATTCCGGCGGTCTGCGCATGCGGCAATCACCGTAAATCCTGGGATCGCTCCGTGGCGCGAAGCTTTTCTAAGCGCTCTTCAAAGGCTTCCTCATCCACAGGAATCTGCGCCCAGCCATCCGTCCAGGACGAGAGGTAGGCAGCGTTCGAGATGGACAGGGAATTCAGACCATCTTCACCGGGGGCCAGCAAGGGAGTGCCATCCAGGATGGCATCCGCAAAGTTGTTCAGCAGGATGGGATGTCCGTCCGGTTCGGGGGCGGTAAACTCTTCATACGACGTTTCGGGGATCGAAAACCCATCCGGGGTGGTGAAGCAGGAGGTGCGCTCGGGTGTTTTGAGTTTTGTCCACTTCAGGACGCTATCTTCCAGGACCAGCTTGCCAAGATCGCCGGAGATCTCCAGACGGTTGGTGCCGGGAGCCTCGCCGGTGGTCGTGATGAAGGCCGCTGTTGCGCCGTTTTCATATTCCCCGTAGATCGTAACGTCATCTTCTATGACGACATGGTGATACTTTCCGACAGAGCAGAAAGCCCGGATCCTGGAGGGCATTCCGAAGATCCACTGCCACAGGTCCAGATTGTGGGGCGCCTGATTGAGCAGGACGCCTCCGCCTTCCCCGTCCCAGGTGGCTCTCCAGGTCCCGGAATCGTAGTAGCTCTGGGCCCGGTACCAGTTTGTGATGATCCAGACCAGGCGCTTGGGCGCTCCGAGCTGCCCGCTCTGCACGATCTCGCGGGCTTTTTGAAACAAGGGGTTGGCTCTCTGGTTGAACATGATGGAGAAGACCAGGCCGGACTTTTTTGCGGTCTCGTTCATTTCGCGTACCTGACGGGTGTAGACGCCGGCAGGCTTCTCAGTCATGACATGCAGACCGTGTGCAAAGGCCTCTATTGCTATGCGCGGGTGATCGTAATGCGGGGTAGCGATTAAAACAGCGTCTATCAGACCACTCGCGAGCATCTTTGAAGTATCTTCGAAAGGTACGGCAGAGGGGCACACTTTGAGGCTTCTTTCCAGCATTTCGGGCAATGGGTCAGAAAAAGCGGTGACCTCGATCCGGGGGCATTCTCCCGCAACGATACTTTTCAGGTGGCCGTATCCCATATTGCCAAGACCGATGATTCCAAGTCTGATCTTATCCATGGCTTTCTCCTTTTATGACAGCAATCCAGTGTTTCGTGCAGAATTCGTATTCGCAATCCGGTTTTTGGCGCTGGGTTATTACGTTTGAGCTTTCAATTCATAATATACTCTCAGACAAGGTGATGCAAGCCTCTTTCAAAGGAGCGCGAGGGGACGAAGAACCGTCTCTTTGGCTCCGGGACTCATCTGGCCAGTCCTTCCAGTACATCTTTCATGTTGACTGAGCATTCACCTCCGGAGATGCGGATAGGAATCTCATCGGAAAAGGTGTAGGTCTCAAAAGTCGGACCGGATGGATCCGAAAAGTCATAAGTGATGACCTGGCGGTGCTCGGGATCTACGATCCAGTATTCCCGGACACCGGCATTTTTGTATTTGTTGAGCTTGAGGACGCAGTCATGGCTCCGGGAGGAAGGGGAGAGGACCTCTACGCAAAGATCCGGCGCGCCATAACAGGAGCGTTCCGTAAGCCGGTCCGGGTCACATACAACGAGAAGATCCGGCTGCACCATGGTGTAGCGGTCCTTGTCGAGCTGAACATCGGAGGGGGAGAGGATGACACGGCATTTACCACCGTGTTTTTTCTCGCAGGCTTTGAACTGTAGATAGAGTTCTCCGATGACCAGCTGGTGCGTGAGAGAGGGTGAGGCCATATCGTAGAAGACTCCGTCGATCAGCTCCGTGCGAATATCATCCGGGAGGGCATAGTAATCCTCCATTGTGTAAAGGTGGTGCGGCTTGTCGAGCCGGTATGGGTCTACATGTCCCTGATCCATGCGCTGCGTGTACTCGTAAGAAGATGAGGATTCACGCAAAAAGCGTGGGGAATACTCGGAAGGATAAAGATCGGACCCGGAAGGGTCCTGACCTTGCAGACCGGAATGATAAGGTGGATACCGGTACCGGGCTGCAGGTGAAAGAATTCGCTCGAGTGCCTCGATGGTGGCGCGCCTGGGAGATTTTGTCGCACCGCCGAAGATCTTC
>CAMOGO010000289.1 GCA_946614075.1 uncultured Lachnospiraceae bacterium
CTGGGTCGGGCTTACGCCCTTCCCGTCACACGGCGCTCAGACAAGCGGAATTCTGACCCTATCGTATTTTTTTCGCTCAAACGCAGTTTTATAGCCTTCTCACACGTCTTCCTTACGATTCTATCATTGTCTTTTCAAGCATTTTTACTTGCTTTTCTGCCCTTCGTGTGACAGCTTTTACGTTACCTTTGCCTGGTGGTCTTTTCTGTCTAGCCTTCCGGGAAGGCGTCGTCGTACCAGACCAGGAAGGTGTAGATCGTCCAGATCTTCCGCCAATTGTCGGAGTTTCCGGCGATGTAGTCATCGAAAATAGCCTGGATTTCGTCCACGTTGAAAAACTTCGCGGCGGTCTTGCCGGCAAATTTCGCGCGGACATCCTGATTGTAGCGGTCGTCCGCCATCCAGATACGGATCGGCACGATGAAGCCGAGCTTCTTGCGGAAGGCGATCTCGTCCGGGAGTACCTTCGCAGCGGCGGTGCGGAACGCGACCTTATTCTGTTCCGGCGTCACCTTGAAGCGGGACGGCAGGCGGGATGCGATGTCAAATACCCGGCGGTCGGTGAGCGGCATGCGGATCTCAAGTCCGGCGGCGGTGCTCATTTTATCGACATTCAGGTAGATGTCGCCCTCGAGCCAGATCTGGATATCGATGTTGGACATCTTGGACAGCGGGTCCAGTCCCTCCATCTCCTCGTACAGATCCTTCACCAGGTTGATCGGCAGGACATTCTCATCGTAATTGCGCAGGATGCGCTTTTTCTCGTCTTCCTTCATGATGTTCGTGTTGCCGACATAGAAGGTCTTGAGATTATCTCCGTAGCGCTCGGCGTTGCGGTACATATTGTAGCCGCCGAAAAACTCGTCAGCGCCTTCGCCGGAGTAGCAAAGCTTTGTGTGCTTGGCGGTTGCCCGGCAGCCGATCGCAAAGACGATCGCAGAGGCATCGGCCAGGGGCTGCTCCATGTTGTGCATGACGTAAGGGACGGTTCCGAAGAAATCCTCCGGCTCGACCAGGCAGCGGGAGTGGCCGCGGCCCAGAAGGTCTGCGGTCTGCTTTGCGAGATAGGACTCGTCAAAGCGTGCGTCCTCGTAGCCGCAGGAATCGGACATCTGCGCATCGGACATCGCCAGGACATAGGAGGAGTCTACACCGCCTGACAGGAAGGAGTCCGCGCTCTCGCCATCCTCCTTCACCTCGGTGAAGATCTGCTTCACGGTGGAGTGGATCTCATCGGCCCATTCTTCCAGGGTCTTCGTCTCATCCGGATGGAATTCCGGTGTGAAATAGCGGGTGATCGAAATCTTGCCGTCCTTGAAGTACAGGTAACGGCCCGGCATCAGCTTTTTGATGCCTTTGTAGAAGGTATCCTCGCCGGCCATGTAGGTCAGGCTCAGGTAAATCTGGAGCGCGTCCTCATTCAGCTCCTTAACGAAGCCCGGCTGCTCGAGGATCTGGCGGATGAAGGTTCCGTACAGAAGATGGCCATCCTCTGTCAGATAGTAGTAAAAAGGCTTGGTTCCGAAAGGATCTCTCAGGCAGAAAAGCTCTTCCTTTTCCTCATCCCAGAGGGCGAAGGCGAACATGCCATGCATATGGTTTGCCATGTCGGCACCCCAGGTTTCATAGGCCTTCACCAGAATTTTTCTCTCTCTATCATCTCTTCCGTCATATTCTGTGATATTGAGCTCTTTGCAAAGATCTCTCCAGTTGCGGATATGGCCTCTGTATTCCTTGACTTCAGTCATTGTTTTCTCCTCGTTTGTTTATCTCAAGTCATGTTCACGACTCCCTGCATCCAGACATCGCCCTTAAAGCGGCGTCCCACCATGGGAATGCCGACACAGTCTGCTTCGTTTATGACCACCGGGAATCTCAGGTCGTTGCATTCGACGATCATTCGGTAAAGCACCTCGCCCGTCAGGCTGTTGGTCAGCGTCTCGACGGAGAGGATCGTCCCCAGGATCGAGTACTCATCGCATTCCACGCCGTACGGCATGAAGAAGGACTCCAGTACCGTGTACAGATCTGCTCTGTCTCTCGTGATCCGGCGAGTAATATTTGCATACATATTCATATCCTGCAGAGTAAGCGTCTCCATGGCGGACTCATCCCCATGGCTTGCTGCCTCCACAAGCTTGCTACGGCGCTTCCGGATATTGTTTGCGATCTGGATCTGCTTGTCCGTTTTCTTCAGCGGGATCAGTATGGCGCCGCGGACAGAAAGGGCAGAAAGACAGCATTCGGAGATCGTCGGCTGGCAATTGTTGAAGTCTGCTTCCTTGCTGTATTCCAGGGTATTGATCATGTGAAAAATCAGGGAAATGCCAAGCCTCGGGTCCTCGCAAAGACAGGAAAATCCATCCTGCTTCATCTTTCTCTCTACCTCACACGGACTGTTCGTCGTGACCTTTTCGCTGATAGCATAGGGAAAGTAAAACAGGGGGTCAATCGTCTGGTCGTCCTTTAGTGTCCCTCTGACTATAATTCCGACATTGTCGGAGACGTTCAGGTCCAGTTCGACCTGCTCGTCTCCTTCCACATCGGTAAAGCGGCTGCAGAAGGTATACTCCTCGGCAGCCTTTCGGATCAGTGCTTCCTCATCTGCTCTTTTGGTGATGGAGGAAAAACCGACTGCTCGTAAATATTTATGCATTATTTCTTCCTTTTTAATTCAGTCTGTCCACCCATGTAAGGCTGAAGGACTGCAGGAATCTTTACGGTTCCATCTTCCTGGAGGTTGTTCTCCAGGAATGCAATCAGCATTCTCGGCGGAGCGACAACGGTGTTATTCAGTGTGTGAGCCAGGTACTTGTTGCCATCCTCGCCCTGAACGCGGATTCTCAGTCTTCTTGCCTGAGCATCGCCAAGGTTGGAGCAGCTGCCTACCTCAAAGTACTTCTTCTGACGAGGAGACCATGCCTCGACATCAACCGACTTGACCTTCAAATCGGCCAGGTCACCGGAGCAGCACTCGAGCGTGCGGACCGGAATGTCCATGGAGCGGAACAGATCGACAGTGTTCTGCCACAGCTTGTCAAACCACATCGGGCTGTCTTCCGGCTTGCAGATGACGATCATTTCCTGCTTCTCAAACTG
>CAMOGO010000290.1 GCA_946614075.1 uncultured Lachnospiraceae bacterium
GTGGTGGGTGTTGTACATAATGCGCTGTCCTCCCACACCTTTGCCCTTTTTGTTCATGGTGTTGCCGTCTTTTACGATCATGGTCTGGTAGTTCGCAAACAGCAGCATGTCCGCCCATTCCTTCACCAGCGGCGCCGTCTTCTTCTGGAGCTTCATTTCCCACCTGTCGTAGGTTCCCATTTCATCCGGGAGGGAAACGTTCCGCATGGCCGCGTGTGCGGTCAGCACCACGGTCACGCCCTGCTCGGTGAGCCGGGTGAGCTTGTCCAGGAGCCGCCCGAATTCTTCCGCGAGGATGGCGTAACCTTTACCGTACCCATAATCCTCAATGCTCGAAAAATTAGGGTTGCTGGCCTTTTGCTTGGCAATCATCTGCTCGATGCAGAGGCGCTCTGCCCAGTCCGCCGTATCGATCACCAGGGTGCTCAGCTCGGGCTCCGTGGCGGCGTTCTGAATGCAGTAGTCCACCTGCATCAGCAGATCCGCATAACTTGCGATCTGCGGCATCCGGATCACGTCCATCTGATTTGTGGAGCCTTCCGTGTCGATGAATACCGCTCCCGGAAACTTCGAAGCAAACGTGCTTTTGCCTATCCCTTCCGGGCCGTAGATTACGATCTTTAATGCCTTATCCTTTTTACCTCGTTCGAATACCATACTTCCTCCTTATGTCGGGATCCTCCCGGCTTTGATTTCGTCCAGGGCATACTTGCGGCCGTCCTCAAACCCTGTATCGTACATGTTCTGCAGCTCCTTGCCACCTGCCAGCCCGGTCTCGGAGTAAATCTCCCAGATGTCGCCTTCGTCATAAAAGTCTACCGGGCGCTCGTCGTACACGACCCGCAAAAAGACGTAATGCACGCCAAACTCGCCGATTTTCTCGAGAACCTCGTAGGCTTCCGGAATAGTGATCTTGCCCTTGGATCGCTTCAGAACGATCGTGCCGTCCTCCAGGCGCTCCCATTCGATTTTTGATTTCGCCATGTTTTCACTTCCAATCCCACGTCATTCCAGTCGCCGGGGTTACCGGTTCCGGTTCTTTCCTGATCATGCCGTCCTCGATAATGATCTGACACTCCGATCCGGTGGACACCCGGGTGGCGATCACCTGCAGGCCCTGAGCTTTCAGCCAGGCGTTGAACGTCTCAAGAGTCTTAAGGTCCATCTGTTCAAGCTTGTCCATGAGGACGAATTCACATTGAGGATTGATGGCTTTGCTGATGGCAGCACTGATGATCAGCCGTTCGCTCCCGGAAATGTCGGCCCATTTGTGGCCCTGGTACACGAGGATACCGTCCTCCACGGACAGGCCGGGGAGCGGGAAAGCCGCACCGTCGAGGAGTGCTTTCCGCTGCTTCCGGACCTCCTCAAGCTGATCCGTGAGGGCCCTATACTCCTCCTCCATCGTACTGGCTTCCATGTCTGCCCGCTCCTTTTCGGCGTTGGCCCGGACTTTGGTGTTGATGGCATCAATGTCGTGAAGCTGTGCCTGGATGGCGTCGGTGGTTTCATCCACCAGCTCCTCCACGGTTTTTTTGCCGATCTCGATGTTTTCGAGCAGTGTGCAGTAATCCTGATACATCTTTTCGCGCTGGGCTTTCAGCGTGTCCAGCTGCATTTCGATGGCCCTGAGGTTCTGCATGGCGGCATCCCGCTGCTTCATCATGGCGGCAAGTGTATCCCGCTTGCGTTGGTTCTCGCCGTTCCTGGCTAAAATTGCCGCGTTGCGGTTGATCAGCTCTGAAGCACTCACGGGCTGATCCGGTGCGTCCGGATACTCGGGCAGCTCGTTGGCGTACTTGCGTTTCTGGGAAGCGATCTGGCCCTGCACACGTCTGCGGTTGAAAAGCGCATCCGCCTCCCGATCCAGCTCGGCAAGCTTGTCGCCCACTCCGATGATCTTCAGCAGAATCTCGCTCTTTTCCTTTTCGCTGGCCTCCATGAATTTCGGAAGATCCAACGCGAAAGAGCTGATAAACGAGTCGAGCAGCTTCTGCCCGGCACGGGCTCCGGACGGATCCGTGACGGTGAGCTCAGAGTTCTTGCCTTTCCGCTCCACCACCAGCCCGTTGTTGAGCGTGATTTTGATATGTGGCGGAAGAACGGAGTTATCGTTCTGTGGATTGGCCGGGGAGTATTTCGCGCCGCCCAGCGCCCAGGCAATGGCGTCGAGGATGGAGGTCTTTCCCTGACGGTTATCCCCGCCGATGATCGTCAAGCCGTTGGGGGAGGGCTCATACGCCACCGCCCGCACCCGTTTGACGTTTTCGATCTCAAAATTTGTAATCTTCATTTTCTTTTCATGGCATCGTTGTAGCATTTCAAGGCTACCGCGACGGCTCCTTTCCCCATATTCGATTGAGTCTGCCAGACACTGCACTCGGTGCAGAAATAATGGCCGATATAGGACCCGTTATCTGGGTAAATCGAAAACCGCATCACGCCGCCGCACCCGGGGCACCGGGGCTGGGTGTACGCGAGAATCTTCTCAATCTCTTTCTTTTCTCCGGGAGTCTTAACGTTAATGTACGCCATAGGCCACCTCCATCATCTGATTGAGCTCGCCCTGAGCCTCGTCCAGGTACTTGGTGTGTGCCGGCACGATAGACCACGGATCCACCCGGCGGCGCTGCTGCTCCTCATACTCTGCAGCGATTTGCTCGTACCTGTAGACGGCCATGATCCCGAATATCACCAGGATGGCCGTGAGGATCCAGATCAGGATCCCGCCGAACAGTAAACCGATATCAATCATTTGAACACATCCCCCACTTTATTCCAGACAAACGAGCCATGCCCGCCGTTCCGCCACTGGCCGAGGCCCTTCAGAGCGCCGTAATCGAGAGCCATTTCGATGTGCTCCCAGGACAGCTGGGCGCCCTTGGACTTTGCACCGGGCGTCTGCTCCACCAGCGTCACCGTGAAAGTCAGCTCCCAGCCCTCGTCGATCTGTTCCGACGTTGCCAGGCCGACTCGGGGACCCTGCATGGTTTCCGCCCGAAGCGGCCGCTCACAGCGGGTGTCGGGTTCTTTGATCATTTCATCGCCGCGGTAAAGGCGGAGGTACATCGGGGAAATAAACACCAGGTC
>CAMOGO010000291.1 GCA_946614075.1 uncultured Lachnospiraceae bacterium
TCTTGATCGCCTGCGGCAGGATAATATAGCGGAAGTTCTTGAAGGAGCTCATGCCTAAGGACCTGGCCGCCTCGGTCTGTCCTCCGTCGATGGACTGAATGCCCGAGCGGATGATCTCGCACAGGTAGGCTCCGGAGTTCATGCCCAGAGCCACCACGCCGGGGAAGAAGCGCTCAAACTTGATGAAGCCGAAAATCTTAAAGGAGGGCAGGTCGACCAGCTGGCCGAAAATACCGTAGTAGATGATGGCCACCTGCACGATGACAGGCGTCGAGCGCAGAATCTCCACGTAGGCCGTGGCCAGAAACGAAAGCGGATTGAATTTGCTCACCGCCAGAAGCGCGCCTTCTTCACGCTTTCTTCCTTCCCTGTCCGTTCCCAGAAAGGCCAGCGGATGGAAATTCGACAGCCTCATGGACGAAAGGATGAGGGCCAGCACAAAGCCGATCGCCACGGTAAACACCGAAAGCATGACGGTTACCACGGTTCCCTCGCCGAAGAGCTTCAGGTATGGTTGGATTTTCGGGAAATTTTCCCACTTGATAAAACTACCCATATCGGGTCTCCTTTACTTATGATTTTCTGCACTCGCGTATCGCGAAGTCCGTACTCTCCATCGAGAGCTGGAAGAGAAGCTTCTGCATGTGCTTCTGCATCAGGTCTCCGATGATCAGCAGATCGAAGATGACAACTCCCCTCTCCGGGTCGTCCGCCACAAGCTCCATGCGGTCCATGTTGTAGCCGTAATCGCCGATCATGCTCAATATAGAAGACATTGCATTCGGCCGGTTCTCCCGGGTAAGCCGCACGAGGACCTTTTTTGTCGGCCCCTCCAGCTTTTCGTGTCCTTCAACCCGCTCAAACGCGTTACCCAGCGCGTCAAAGATCAGCCCGTACTGGTACATGCGGCTGGTCTCCATGATCTTTCTCACCACGGAAAGATAGCCTGCCCGGCGGTCCTCAGGGACGTCCTCCCCAAGGCGTTTTAAAATGTCCGCCTCCCGGTCCGCCCGGTAGATTCTCAGGTCCCCCGACTCCAGTTTGGCATGGGCTACCAGCTTCGAACAGTCAAGCCTCTGCATCAGAAGCTCCCGGATTTTCGGGTCCACCGTGTCGATCAGGGCGCGGGCTTCCTCAAGGGTGGGCTGATGGGCTGCATCTGACTCTGAAGCAAGCACATCAGGCGAGGGCTTTGGCTCATTGTTTGCTTCATATTCCTCCAGGAAGCTGTGATAGACGCCATCCTTCTTATAGCCAAGCACATGGTCCAGCGACACATTTTTCGTGCTCTTTAACAGGTTTCCCTCCACCTGGGGGATAGTCTCCTTAAGCCGGCGGATCAGCTGTTTCGTTTCCAGCCGTTTCGACCCCGTCGCCTCCTCGCCCCGGCCGGCATACCAGGTCTCCGTAAACCGGCACGCACACTGGAGAAAATGCAGGTCGTTCGCATCCCTCCACCGTTTTATGTCATCCTCGCGAATATAGTACATGGGGCGGATGAGTTCCATCCCCGGAAAATTTTTGCTGGGCAGCTTCGGCATCATGGCCTGAAACTGGCCCGCATTCAGCATGCCCATGAGCACCGTCTCGATCACGTCATCGTAGTGGTGGCCCAGGGCTATTTTATTGCAGCCGAGCTCCTGCGCCTTCCGGTACAGGTACCCCCTGCGCATGCGCGCGCAAAGGTAGCACGGAGATTTTTCAATATTCACAACCGCGTCAAATATACGCGTTTCAAAGATATGGACCGGGATGCCGAGCAGTCTGGCGTTCGATTCGATCAGTTCCCTGTTTGCCTTCACATAGCCCGGGTCCATGACCAGAAAAACCAGCTCGAAGGGAAACTTGTGATGGCGCATCAGCTCCTGGAAGAGCTTGGCCATCAGCATGGAGTCCTTCCCCCCGGAAATGCAGACCGCAATGCGGTCTCCCTCCTTCACCAGCTCAAACTCAGTGATCGCCTTGGTAAAGCGGGAAAAAAGCTCTGTCTTGTAGCGCCCGGTAATGCTTCGCTCGATGGCGGTTCGCCTTTCGATTTCATCATTTCTGTTATCTTGCATTTTTACTTCCTGCGGAAAAGAACAGAGGCGGTCCTCCTGTCCGGTGACAGAAGAACCGCCCTTTGTCACTGTTTCGCCATCAGGCTCGTTTTATTTTACGGTTACAGAGGTGATGTGCGGATTCGGTCCGTTGTACCAGTACAGGAAGCCTTCAAGATCGATCTCCTGTCCGATCTCCAGAGCTTCAACTGCCGCGTAAACATCGGTCGTGTTGTCGCACAGATAAGACTCAACGGTGAAGGTATAGGTCTCGCCGTTAAGAGAAGCGTTGAAGTACAGGTCGCTGTTGGCATCCTGAGAGCCGGAGCCGTCCCAGTTATACAGGAAGGCAGCCTCGTTTCCATCGGCGTCGACGGAAGCCTCAACCGTAAGGCCGGTGAAGGATACAAACTGGTTCTGATAATCCGCAAGCTCATCCGTTCCCAGATACTCGGTAGCGTCGAAGGGCTCTGCGATGAATTCATCGGCATCCTCGATAATCTCGAAGGTTCCGTCAACGATCTCCACCTCGCCGGACCACTCGCTCTTCCAGCCGCTTACGCGGATCTTCGTTCCGGGAACAAGCTTCTCGGCATCCTCCTCGGAGCAGGCCATATTGTAAATAAAGTAAGCGCCGTCCTCGTCAGCCGCATAGACCGTGAGCTGATCGTTCCACCAGGACTGATGCGCCTGGACATAGGCCTCGATGATGACGGGAGTGTCAAGCTCAGCCTCAGCATAGCCGGCATAGTCAACTTCGACCGGCTCGTAGGATTCCTCGCTGCTCTCCTCCTCTGTCTCAGCGAAAGGATCCTCCTCATCCTCCAGAAGTCCCTCGATGATTTCGCCGGAAGCCAGCTCGTTGGCCTCAGCCACAAAGCGGTCCATAGAACCATCCTCCAGGGCAGCCAGGATAGCCGCGTTAACGCCGGCCAGAAGCTCCTCATTTCCCTTGGAAACGCCTACAGCAGAGCCCTCGGATGCCTCGTAAGGAACGTCCAGAACCACGCAAAGCTCCGGATAGTTGGTCGCATAGCTCTCCG
>CAMOGO010000292.1 GCA_946614075.1 uncultured Lachnospiraceae bacterium
CAAGTCCTCCCGCGCGGCAAACAATGACAAATCCATCGCCAAGGAGGTTGCTCTCCTGAAGAAGATCTACGCTCACCTGGAGGAGGGCAAGCTTGCCAAGTCCTTTGAGCCGGATGATCCGGATGACATCCCCTTCATCCAGTCTCTGAACCTCCTGACGGCGAAGCCGGTCATCTACGCGGCGAACGTCACCGAGGATGATCTCCCGGACGATGGTGCCTCCAATCCGTACGTGCAGAATGTCCGTGCTTTCGCAAAGGAAGACGGCAGCGAGGTCTTCGTCATCTGCGCGAAGATCGAGGAGGAGATCGCCGAGCTCGACGACGATGAGAAGGCGATGTTCTTAGAGGATCTGGGTCTGACAGAGTCCGGTCTGGACAAGCTCATCCGCGCCAGCTATCATCTGCTTGGCCTGATCAGCTTCCTGACCTCCGGCGAGGACGAGACCCGCGCCTGGACGATCCGCCGCGGCACCAAGGCTCCGCAGGCCGCCGGCAAGATCCACACCGACTTTGAGCGCGGCTTCATCCGTGCCGAGGTTGTCAACTATCAGGATCTGCTCGATGCCGGCAGCTACGCCGCTGCCCGCGACAAAGGCCTGATCGGCCTCGAGGGCAAGGATTATGTCGTCAAAGACGGCGATGTCATCCTCTTCCGCTTTAACGTATAAGTAAAAGCCGCAGACATGGATTACTTACAGGCGTATCATTCATTCATACATAATTTAAGGAGTTCGCATGAATATTACCGATCAAGAGTATTTTGGTGAGGCCTATTTCGATGATGGCGAGCAGAAATGGATCACGCTCGAGCTGGACGATGGACGGACCGTCGAGTGCGCCGTCATGGGCATCTACAAAGCCACCAACAAGAAAACCTACATCGCCGTAGTCGAGGAGGACAAGCTGGAGACCGGCGAGCCTTACTTCTACCGCTATTCCGAAGACGAGAACGGCGATCCCATCCTGGACAATATCGAGGATGAGGACGAATGGGACATCGCGGTCGATGCCTTCGAGGAGATCCTCGACGACATGGAGCTGAGTGAGATCCTGCAGAACGAGGATTAAAAAAAGGAAAAAAGGCGGCAGGCTTCCATTCCAAACGAAGCCTGCCGCCTTTCGTATTTTCGTCTTTTATCATCCCGGAGCACCTGCCCGGATTTATCTGCCTTAGCCCTCGATCTGGCTGATGCGGCGGACGTGCTTCTCGACACCGGAGAACTCCGTCGTCAGGAAGGTATCCACGATCTCACAGCCCAGGAGCGGACCAACCAGGCCGCCGCCAAGCGCCAGGACATTGGCATCATTGTGATCGCGGGTCATATGAGCCGTCGTCGTCTCCGAGCAAAGCGCACAGCGGATACCCGGCACCTTGTTTGCGACGATAGAGACTCCGATCCCCGTCGTGCAGACAACGATACCCTTCTCGCACTCTCCTGCCGCCACCGCCTCGGCTACCGCACGGGCAAACTGCGGATAGTCACAGGATTTCTTCTCATAGCATCCGAAATCCTTTACCTCATATCCCTTTTCCTGTAAGTGCTCGATTATGGCCATCTTGAGATCAAAACCACCGTGATCCGAACCAATCCCTATCATTTCTTACTCTCCCCTTATTACGATTAATTGGAACTTTGGGAGAACATTCCCTCGGTTCCGAGCCTTCCCTGCCTTCAAACAGTCCCTTGGTTCCTGTTTACCGTACCACCTTTTACAGCCAGAGTCAAGCCAATGGAATGTATAGAAAAAAGTAACGATCTCCCACTAGCATACACGTTTTCTCTCTTTTATAATGGAACAAAAGACTTAGGAGGTGTTTACCGATGAAATACCTGAAACGAATACTGAAAGCGGGAACTTCCGTTCTCCTGGCTTCGGCCCTTTTCCTGGGATGCCTGTCGCCTATAACGGCGATGGCAAGGGAAGGCGGCTCCGATTCCGGCGATGTCTGGCAGATCACTGACCCTGCCGCTGCCCCGGCCGCGGAGAATTCTGAGACGGACGCTGCCACGGAGACTCCTGCTGCCGATGCTGCAGTCACGGAGGAAGTGTCTTTAGAGCAGGCTGCGGCTGACGCGGCGGAGTCCGGTGCTGTCCTTGGCGCCGCGGGCCAGGAGGAGCTTTCCTACCACGAGCTCTATATCAAGAAGCACCAGGAGTTCATGGAGACCGGAGACTATGCCGACATGATGGCGGTTCCCGGCGGTATCGCCTACGCGATGTCAGCCCAGTTCCAGGCGGATGGGCTCGAGGCGGTCAACAGCATCTGGGATAATTTTGCCTCCGTCGCTTCCTTCATCGGAAGTGGTTCCGTAGACGATAACCTGGAGGCTCAGGTTCAAGTGTCGAATGAATACGAGGTCCTCGTCGCCTACATCATGCAGACCAGCGCGTCGCAGGACGCCTTTGCCGCTGCCTACAGCGATGTTTACGCGGATGCTGCCAGCCAGATCCTGCTGTCGGTGAAGGATATTCTTTCTACCTCGCAGGACATTGTTTCCAAATTAAATGAAGCAGATCTGGGGAAGGTCGAGGAGCTCGTCACCTACATCGATGAGATCTACACTCTGATCCAGCTTAAAAAGGGCGTGGCTTCCGAGGATCTGGATACGCTTTATGCCGATGCGCTGAAGACCGTCAAGGAGAAAATCAATGCTACTCCTCTGGCCTCTGACAAGGATTTCCTGACAGATCTCGGAAATGCGCTGGGCATCGCCGTCGATGTGATCAGTCTCGTCTCGGATTCCTTTACAAAGCTGGCTGACGTCTATGTCCGCACGGAGACGATGATGAGAGCCTCCGACACCTGGATCGGTGTATGGCAGTCGGTGGCGGATCATGCCGCCCTCGCCGGCGGCAGCCACAATATCAAGCTGGCCAATGCCATCAATACCATCCTGGATCAAATCATACAGGGCCGTGAGGATATGGCTGCTCTCCTGATCGAGGAGGCGCAGGATACCGCAGCGGTCGAGGTCACCAAGTTTGGCCTCAAACAGGCAAGTTCTGTTTTCAATGGGATTACCAAGAATAACTTTATCATCCAAGGCATCCGCAAAGGTCTGATCGCGGGCAT
>CAMOGO010000293.1 GCA_946614075.1 uncultured Lachnospiraceae bacterium
GTCGGCAGGGTCTGGTTGAAATCGCCGCCGGCGATGACGTAGTTGCCTTTTGCATACTCCTCGGCCAGCTTCTCATTCAGGATCTTGGTCTGGGCGAGCTTGCCTTCGCCGTCGTCGTAAGCCTCCAGGTGGAAGTTGATCAGGACCAGCTCTTTGTCCGTGCCTTCGATCGGGATGCGGGTCTCCAGCATGCAGCGCTTCAGGTTGCAGGTTTTGATCGGCCAGGAGAAGGACTCCGGCAGGGAGATACGGGCTGCGTGCGAGACGCGGTAGTCGGTCATGGTGAAAAGTCCGGAGGTCACCTTCCCGATCGGGGGGATAGGGTAGGGGACGAAGTCAGCCTTGAAGTTCAGGGCGTGGACGCCGGGGACACCCAGGGTATCCTCGAGGTACTGGCATTCATCGATGTGGAAGGAACGCTTGGAGTCCAGGTCCACCTCCTGCAGGAAGAGGAAATCCGGGTTCATCGCGCCGATGGTGCCGGCGATGCCGGACATGTTCTCCTGGACGAGGGAAATGCTGTCCGGAGCGACCTTGGTGCCGCCATCCATGAAGAAGTCCTCGTTTACCGAGAGGGCTCCGTAGCCGATGTTGTAGGTGGCGATCACGAAGGACTGATCGAGCGACAGTTCCTTGGTGCCCTCCGGCACACCCAGGGATTCATAGGGCTCCGGCCGGTATTCCCGGATCGTCGCGTAGATGAAAAAGGCGGCCACGAAAAGAACAAGGGCCAGGAGAATGACACCGATGGATTTCAGAACTTTTTTAATCATGAAAAAACCTCCCTAATGTGTCAACGGGGACGGTTCTCCGTGACACAAATTTTTGTGTCACGGAGAACCGTCCCCGTTGACACAGTTATCCGATCAGCCTTTTGACGCCGATCGCTTTCTGGGGGCACATTTCCTGGCAGCAGAAGCAGGAGATGCAGCCTTTGTGAGTAAAATGAGCCTTGCCGTCCTCAATCCGGATCAGATGCTTCGGGCAGCTCTCGGCGCATTGGCCGCAGCCGATGCACTTGGACAGATCGACCTTCGGTACCGCGTGGAAGAGCGAGGACGCGATCTTTAAAGCCGGGCCTCGCAGGAAGGCCGGCAGATACCCGACGAAGGTGACGTCGGTCGCTTTCGGCAGGATGAAGGGTGGGTTCACAGGCTTCGGCTCATCGAGCAGGTATTGAACCTCATCCGGCTTGGCCAGTCCGCATTTGACCGCGTCGGCGAGCATGGCGACCGACATCGGATCGATGCCTGCCGTCTGGGCCGCTACGTAGTCCTGCGTAAAGACATCCCGCGAGGCCATGAGGAGACCCACATGGCGCGGGGTTCCGCCGTGCGGTCCATCGCCCTCCATACCGTCGATGGCATCGATGAGCGTCACCGCCGGGGCGACGGACTGCGCCAGCTCCACCAGCATATGTGAGAAGTCCTGGAGGGTCGGGAAGCGGTAGTGCATCTCCGGCTTCTGCAGCCCGGGGATTGTGCCGAAATTATTTTTGATGCCGCAGGTGAAGCGGACCATGGCGTGTGTCTTCATCTTCGCCAGGTTGATCACATAGTCTGCGTTTGCCACGACGGAAATCCGGTTGAAATTCCGGTTTACAAAGCCCTCGGGGCAGGAGACGGTCGTCCAGGTGACATCCCGGTTCAGCGTCAGAAGTCCCTCCTCCTCGAGAGGCAGCAGGCGGCTGGCCCGGTAGGTAAACATCAAGGCCTCCGGGGTAAAGGGCCCGCCGGGGCTGTCGGCGGCGGTGATGTCGGTCACGCCGTGCTCCCGCAGGTAAAGGGCCACAGCCCGGACGACGGACGGGTGTGTCGTGACACAGTATTCCGGCGCTCGGCCGGTGAGCAGATTGAGCTTCAGGACGACCTTCATGCCAGGCTTCAGATCCTGGTCGACATGAAGAGCGTCAAAAAGTGCGGCAACCCGGGAGCGCACGAGCTCCTCGTCGTAATTGTCGGTGTAAAGAGCGGCTATGTCAGTCATTCAAGTCCTCCATATAATACTCCGTCACCATGTTCGAGTCATCCAGATACAAAAGCTCCTGCCCGGTCAGGTAATTGGCATAAAGGGCGATCGCCGTGTGATCGATGTATTCATAGGTGAGAGTGTTGGTGAGCCGGATGAGGACATCGGCATTCACGCCGCTGGCCGTCACAGCCTTCGAAGCGCTCTGGTCGCCATACACCGCTGTGTAGGACGAGTGCGCCAGGTCGATCCCATCGGCATCCGCCAGCGTGACAGCTGCGCCGGGTGTCTCGGCGACAGGCGCCGGCAGATACGGCTCCTGCACGAGTCCTGCCAGGTCGCTCACCGGCACGCAAAGGTCGATGATGCCGGCGCCAAAGGAGCTGATCTGTCCCGGAGGGAAGACCAGATGCAGGCCCTCTGCATCCATGTACCAGCTGTCGTATAACTCTTCACTGGTGAGGAGCGTCGACACACATTCCCCCGGCTCGTAGAAAAGCAGATCGCCTAATGCGGCACATTTTTCCGTAAAAAGTGCCGACAGCTGGGACATCGCGTCCTCGCCGGTCAGGATCGTGTTCAGATTAAGCAGGGATCCGGTCTCCAGATCGTAATTTTTACACATCAGGAAATCCGACCCGTGCATCGCGTTGCCGTAGTACGAGTACAGGTAAAAACCGAGGCTTAACAGGCTTCCGGAGACGGCAGCTTTGTCCAGTTTTGCCTCATAGACGGAAGGCGACATGAAATCACCGGACTCGCAGTTTTCCACGGACCAGTCGTACAGGTCCTGAAGATTTTCATTCTGCATTTCGCTGAATTCATTCAGGTCAGCCTGGATCTGCATTTCGGCCGCATCCCGGCTTTCATCCGGCATATAGATGCTCCACCGGTAGCAGACGCCGGCAAAGACCAGGTTTTCCGCATAGGCATACTCAGCCGTATGCTGCGGCTTCTGGAGGATGATGACCTGGGGCGGGAGGTCTCTTGCAGCTTCCAGCTCGAGAACCGGCACCTCCATTTTCTCCGAGGCATACTCTACCGTCTGCCAGATCGCCTGGGCAGAGCCGCCTTGTCCCGCCCTACCGGCCATTCCTGC
>CAMOGO010000294.1 GCA_946614075.1 uncultured Lachnospiraceae bacterium
GGGAGACCGCAGCCGAGACGACTGCCGCTGCCGAGGCGCCTGCCGCATAAAAGAAAAGAAAGGAGGGACAGGCCTTCATGTTAAATATACTGCGACGGACCATAGCGATAGCGATCATGATCCTGATTGCCTATTTTCTGCAGAACGGCCTGTTCCCCAGTGTTTTTTATTTCCAGAGCATCCCGAATATTCTCCTGATGCTCACCGTGATCCACGGTTTCTTGCGCGGATCGCTGACCGGCGTTCTGACAGGCCTTGTCTGCGGCTTCCTCTGCGATATGCACAGCGGAACCCTGATCGGCTATTACACCTTCTTTTACATCTATGCCGGATGGTTCGGAGGGCTGTTCCAGCGCTTTTTCTATCAGGACGAGCTCGTACTGCCGGGCGTTCTCACCGGCGTATGCGACTTCCTGTACGGATGCTATATGTTTGTGTTTGAGTGCGTCCTGCACAATAACACGAATTTCAAGCCTTATCTGATGCAGATCATTCTTCCGGAGATGATCTATACCATCATTGTCACGATCCTTTTCTTCCGGATCATCTTATTCGTCCATGACAAGCTGGACGATGCAGAAAAAAGGAGTGCCCGTAAATTTGTTTAACGAACTTCTGGAAATACTGGAATATGGCCTGAAGAAGTTTCTGACGTCACGTATTTTCGTGGTCGGGATTCTTTTCTGCGCCATGTTTGGGTCCCTCGTCTATAAGCTTTACTCGCTTCAGATCGTAAACAGCAGCTATTATCAGAACAATTACATACAGAAAACCCGGAAGACCACCTACCATCAGGCCGCCAGAGGAAATATCTACGACCGGAACGGCAAGGTCTTAGCCTACAACGAGCTGACCTATTCCGTCACCTTCACCGACACCGGAAAGCTTCCGACCGGTTTTGACAAAAACGAGGTCCTGATCCCTTTGGTCGAGATCCTTTTTGAGCATGGCGAGACGGTCCGCACCAGCTTCCCGATGGCCTTTGACGAGGATGGAAACATCGTTTTCACGACCCGGAGCGCAGGAGAGAAGTCGGTCCTTCTGCAGAATATCTACGGTGTGAGCCGTGATAAATTCAATACCGAAGACCGCTATGGCAATTATCTGTCCTCGAGCCCGGATCCGACCTGGTTTTACAATTATTCCCTGCACAAATTCGGTATCGGCTATAATTCCAAGGGCTTCGGAACGGACAAGGAGACGACCTACGAGATCGATCCTGAGGTGGCTCTCGCCGTCTTAAACATCCGCTATACGATGTATCTGCATTCCTACATGAAGTATGAATCCATCGATATCGCGGACAATCTGAAGATGGAGACGCTGACCGATATCCTGGAGCATGAGAATATCCTGCCGGAGATCGGTATCGAGGAGCAGACCGTACGAATTTACAACGATGCTCTGTACTTCGCGCATATCATCGGATACACCGGCATCGCCTCGGAGGCTGACCAGGAGGCTCTGACCGAGGAGAATGACACCTACCAGAGCGGCGACATTGTCGGACGTGCCGGCATCGAGCAGCGTCTGGAGCTGACCCTGGCGGGGCAGAAGGGTGTCGATACGTATTTCCTGGATTCGGAGGGCCGTATCCTGGAGGTCACCGAGCATAAGGATGCTGTCGCCGGCGACAATATTTACCTGACGCTTGACGCCGACATGATGATCGGTATCTATCATATCCTGGAGCAGAAGCTGGCCGCCATCCTGGTTTCCCGACTGGTGAACATGGATGTGAATCTGGACGATGTCCAGGACTCCTCCAAGATCATGGTCCCGATCAAGGATGCGTATTTCCAGCTGATCAACAACAATGTTCTTTCCATGGCGCAGTTTGCCCGCCCGGACGCCTCCGGCTCCGAGCAGACCATGTACAGCTATTTCAGCGGCCGTCTGCTCAATGTGACCACCGAGCTGTCGAGCCAGATGGCAAACCATGATACGACTCCCTTCATCAATCTGGGAGAGGCGCAGCAGGATTACTACGATTACCTGTTTGACTACCTGGTCGATGAGCAGTATCTGATCGTCAACGATGAAATCCGCTCCGACCAGATCTATCAGGACTGGCAGAAAGGGGCGATCAGCTTCAGCACCTTCCTGTCGTATGCGGTTTCGGACAACTGGATCACCACCAGTGGTCTGACCTCGGAGAGCGGCTATTCGACTGCTGAGGAGACCTACCAGATGATCGTGACCAAGCTGATGGAGGAAGTCAAGGAGACCACCGGCTTTGGAAAGCTGATTTACAAATACCTGATCAAGGAAGGCTCCATCACCGGCAATCAGGTCTGCCTGGCTTTGATCGCCCAGGGCAAGGTTCCCCACAGCGATGAGGATGTGGCCCTTCTGTCGAGCGGAAGCTCGGAGGCGGCCTATCAGTTCATGATTCGGAAGATCTCCTCCCTGGAGATCACGCCGCAGCAGCTGGCCTTGGATCCCTGTACCGCTGCCTGCACCCTGATCGATGTAAGGACCGGTGAGCCCATCGCCATCGTTTCTTACCCCGGCTATGACAATAACTATTTCTCCGGATCGGTAAACGGAGCCTACTACAACAAGCTCTTAAACGACCTGAGCAATCCGCTTTACAACAACGCCACCCAGACGAGAACAGCTCCCGGTTCCACCTTCAAGCCGGTCACAGCGACCGCCGGACTGCAGGAGGGTGTGGTCGATGCCTATACGACCATCGAGGACAAGGGTATCTTCACCGAGCTGGGTCTGAAGCTGCGCTGCTGGGCTTATCCCTACAGCCACGGAGCGATCAATGTCTCTGAGGCGTTACGAGACTCCTGTAACTATTATTTCTCCGAGGTAGGCTACCGCCTGTCCCTGAACTCCGAGGGCAATTACAATGAGCCCTTAGGCCTGTCCAGAATCCTGAAATGGGCTTCTGCCTATGGCCTGAACGAGGTTTCCGGCGTGGAGATCACCGAGATCGCCCCTCATGTTTCCGACTATGGTCCCGTCGCTTCCAGTATCGGACAGGGTACTCACGCCTTTGCGAATGTACAGCTGGCCCGCTATGTCACGACCGTAGCCAACATGGGA
>CAMOGO010000295.1 GCA_946614075.1 uncultured Lachnospiraceae bacterium
GCGGAGAGCGGCTTCCCGGGCATGAAGGTGCTCGAGTTTGCGTGGGATGTGAACGGGGAAAGCGAGCATATGCCGCACACCTATTTCCCGAACAGCGTGGTCTACACCGGCACGCACGACAACTCGACCCTGGTCAGCTGGTATGAGACGCTTGGCGAGGAGGAGTGGAAGCTCCTGAATCGCTACCTGAACGTCGACATCGAATCGATGACGATGGAGGAGCGGAACTGGGCGATGATCCGTCTGGGAATGTACTCGGTTTCCCGCCTCTGCGTGATCCCGATGCAGGACTACCTGTGCCTGACCGACCGGGCGCGCATGAACGAGCCGTCCACCTTCGGCAAAAACTGGAAGTGGCGTATGGCGCAGCATGCGCTGACGAAGAAGCTGGCGCTGCACATGCGTCAGATGGCGAAGGAGTCGTACCGTTTTGACGGGCCGATGGCTCCGGCTGCGAAGAAGGAAGCTGCTAAGAGCGAAGCTGCAGCAGCTGAGAAATAAGCTGACGAAAAGGAAAGCTGCCTGCCTGATTGCGGAACAGCAATAGACGAGAAGAAAGAGCTGACCTGGCTGCAGGGAAAGCAATAGACTTGAAAAAGAGCCGGTCCGATATGCCGCAATGGGATATCGGGAAGGCAAAAGGGAAATACATCGCCCGGACAGGGCGTCGGAAGGAGTGTTTCAAGTGGGAAGTCAGATTAACGACAGACCGGAAAAGAATATCTGTGTTGGTCTGCTGGCCCACGTCGACGCCGGGAAGACGACCCTGTCGGAGGCGATCCTGTACGAGACCGGGCGGATCCGGAAGCTGGGTCGGGTGGACCATAAGGACGCCTACCTGGACACGGATTCGATGGAGCGGGAGCGCGGGATCACGATTTTTTCCAAGCAGGCCAGGCTTTCCCTGGGCGATTGGAATGTGACGCTCCTTGACACCCCCGGGCATGTCGATTTCTCGGCGGAGATGGAGCGGACGCTGCAGGTGCTCGACTACGCGATCCTTCTGATCAGCGGGGCCGATGGCGTGCAGGCGCACACGGAGACGCTGTGGCGGCTCCTGAAGCGCTATCAGGTGCCGACCTTCCTTTTTATCAATAAGATGGACCAGCCGGGGACGGATGCGGAGGCGCTTCTTGGCGAGCTCCGGAAGAAGCTGGACGGCGCCTGTGTCAACTTTTCCACTGAAAAAGACGAGGACTTCTATGAGGAGTGCGCCATGTGCGACGAGGACCTGATGGAGGTCTTTCTGGAAAGGCAGGAGAAAGCGGAGAATCGCCGGGCGGGCGGCTCCGGGGCCGGCGCAAATGCTGACTCGAAGGCCGGCGCAAATGCTGATTCGGCTGTTTGCTCGCTGCTTACGGACGAGGAGCTTGGCAGGGCGGTGCGTGAGCGGCGCTTGTTTCCGTGCTTTTTCGGCTCAGCCCTTCGCAATGAGGGCGTGAGGGAGTGTCTGGATGCGATCAGCAGGCTGATGCTGCAGACGCCGCCGCGACCTGAGTTTGGGGCGAAGGTTTTTAAGATCACTCGTGACCCGTCGGGAGCGCGCCTCACCCATGTCAAAATCACGGGCGGGCGGCTTTCGGTGAAGGATGTCGTATCCGCGGGAGGGCAGATCGCTGGGAGAGCAGGTCTGTCTGTTCATGGGCAGAATGCCGGCCAGGTCGATGAGTCGGGCGATGCCCGGATCGTGGGTAAGGCGGATCAGATCCGTCTTTATTCGGGGACGAAATATGAGCTCGCGGAGTCTGTGGGACAGGGTGAGATCTGTGCGCTGACCGGCCTTTCGGAGACGAAGCCGGGCCAGGGCCTTGGCGCCGAGCCGGATTCGGATCTGCCGGTCCTGGAGCCAGTGCTCAATTACCGCGTGATCCCTTACGCGGATACCAATCTGCACACGCTGCTGGCGGACCTTCGCCAGATCGAGGAGGAGGAGCCGGAGCTGCATGTCCTGTGGAGCGAGGCCCTGCAGGAGATCACGGTCCAGCTCATGGGCTCGGTGCAGATCGATGTTTTAAAGAAAATGGTCATGGACCGGTTTGGCATTGCGATTGAGTGCGGGACCGGCCATATCGTATACAAAGAAACGATCGCCAATGCGGTGGAGGGTGTGGGGCACTACGAGCCTTTGAGGCACTATGCGGAGGTCCACCTGCTGCTGGAGCCGGGAGAGCCCGGGAGCGGCATCCAGGTGTTTTCCGCGTGCAGTGAGGACGCGCTGGACCGGAACTGGCAGCGGCTGATCGAGACGCATGTGCTGGAGTGTGAGCATCCGGGCGTCCTGACCGGGTCGGCTGTCACCGACCTGCGGGTCACTTTGCTGGGCGGTCGTGCGCATGAGAAGCATACCGAGGGCGGCGATTTCCGCCAGGCAACCTACCGGGCGATCCGGCATGGCCTGATGCGGGCGGAGTCCGTGCTTTTGGAGCCCTGGTACGACTTTACGATCGAGGTGCCGGCGGACCAGCTCGGCCGGGCCATGAATGATATCCAGACCCGTTTCGGGACCTTCCGGACGGAGGAAAACGACGGGGATCTGGCGGTGCTTTCCGGGACGGCTCCCGCTGAGACCATGCAGGATTATGCGCAGGTCCTCGCGTCGTATTCGCGGGGAAAGGGCCGCTTTTCCTGCCGGGTTAGCGGGTATCGGCCATGCCACAATGCGGAGGAGGTCATCGAGGAGACCGGGTATGATCCGGAGCTGGATCTGGACCGGCAGACGGGCTCGGTTTTCTGCTCGCATGGGGCCGGGTACTATGTGCCCTGGGACCAGGTCGAGGACTACATGCATCTCCCTTATCTGTGGGAAGGGAAAGCCGACGGAGCATCCGAGGAATCCGACGGTTGGAGCGAGGAGGAAATCCTCGCCGCGGCTGCAGGTCAGAAGGAAACCGGGACCGCAGGGGATGCCTCTCGAGGCGGGCGCCAGACAAAGGAAAGTGCTTCTGGCGGCGGCCATACGCCTGGTGGGAACACCTCTGGCGGCGGTCGTACCTCGGACGGGGATGCCTATCGTGCCTCAGCCGCTCTGGATAAAGAGCTGG
>CAMOGO010000296.1 GCA_946614075.1 uncultured Lachnospiraceae bacterium
GTTGAGATTCTGCAATATCCATAAACCATATTTGCGCTCCTATCAATAGTAACGGTCGTTACATTTGAGAGATATTATATATGATTGTAACGCGATTTGAAAGCAATTTTTGATATATTATTCTGAAAGGTTATTTTTGATAGAATTTCTAACTGGAAAGAAGGCCTGTATTTCAATTGTGTTGAAATGTGTAGACAAATCATTTATAATGGGTGTATCTTTTATATTATGTAGATATGCTCCAACAACCATCATGATGACATAAAGGAGAGCAAACTTTGAAAACAGTACTTGAAACATGCACCCCGCGCCCCAGCATCATACAGGGCACGTTCAATCCTGAAGTCTTCACGGCTTCATTAGGCCCCGTGATCCAGTTCTATAAAGGCGAGAAAAGCGCCATTGACGAGATCTATACAGATGCCCATATCTTCTTTAAGGAAGGAACCTACCCTACCGACGGCTTGAAGCAGACGGTATCGAGCGTATTCCGGCGGATCTCCGGAGATATGAGTGCACCGTCGATCCAGCGCATGGAGACAGCCTTCGGCGGTGGTAAGACACATACCCTTATCGCCTGTGTCCATATAGCAAATAAAGGGAAAGAAATCGCTGATGATGTCGCTGACATCCTGGACAGGGAGTATCTGCCTGAGCCCGGGACCGTCACGGTCGTCGGCATCGCAGGTGACGAGATCCCTGTCAGCAAAAACATGGGTGAAAAGCTCGTTCCCTATACCTTATGGGGGGAGCTGGCATACCAGATCGGCGGGGAAGAGCTTTACAGGAAGGTGCAGAACGCAGCCGAGATGTTCGCTGCCCCGGGAAAGGACTTCCTCGACACTGTCCTTGGCGGCCGAAAGGTCCTTATCATGCTCGATGAGCTTGCCCAGTACGCAGCAAGGCTCGAAGCAGCCCAGCCGGGAAAAGGGGCTGACCAGCTTGCAGCCTTCATCATGTCCCTCAACGGATACGCGAAAACGCATACAGGCATCGCACTGATCGTGACCCTGGCAGGCTCCGCCGATGCTTTTTCCAAACAGACAGAAGGCCTCACGCGCCTCCTCAACAAGATCGGGACAGGTGACCTGAAGAAGGACGATGCCGTTGCCATCGCGGAGCGGGCATCTAAGGGTGTAACGAGCGTCCTGATGCGTGATGCCACTGCTGTCACCCCGGTGCAGTCCAACGAGATCGCTGCCGTCCTTGCCAAGAGGCTCTTTGTTTCCATAGACAAGGATGCCGCACGTACTGCCGCGGACGAGTACGAGAGCATGTATCGCAGGAACTCTTCCATGCTCCCGGAAGAGGCCACCTCTGTCGGGTTCCATGACCGTATGGTGGCAACCTACCCCTTCCACCCGACGCTGATCGATTTCCTCAACAACAAACTCGCCCTTGCCGAGAATTTCCAGGGTACGAGGGGAGTGCTCCGTGTACTTGCCATGACAGTGCGGAGCATCTGGAATCGCCGCACAGGCACATCCGTCATCCATGTCGGGGATATCGACATGCAGAACGGCACCATTGTCGACGAGATCCTTGGAAAGACCGGCAGCGCTGACCTTAAGGCCGTCCTCAACGCTGACGTGGGCTCTGTTGGGAGCGGCGACCTTGCCGTCGGCATGAGCAATGCCCAGAAAGCGGACAAGGAAAACCCGCATCCTGACGGCATGCCTCTCTATGAGATGACATGGAAAGTCGTCTTCCTTAACAGCTTAGTAGGTCGTTCCGAAGGCCGTGGTTCAAACGCGTTCGGCATCTCCCAGCAGGACGCTATCTTTGAAACATCGACCCCTTCCATGGCTCCTTCACAGGTTCGCACAGCACTGGAAGCCATCGACCACAATGCGTTTTACCTCCGGTACGAGGACGGAAAGTACTTTGCAGCCCTCGACCCGACGATCAACAGCGTGCTGGCACGGATCCGCACCACGGTCGATGCCCGCCAGATCAGCGCCAAGCTGGAGAGTATTGCCGGACACCTCATCCAGGACAATGAACTGTTCCATGCGGAGCACCGTGTGAGATACCCGCAGGACATCCCTGACAAAAAGGAAAAACTGACAGTCGCAGTGGTCAGCCTGGATGCAGACAAGATCAATATCAGGGACATGTTCTTGAAGTGCGGCGACCAGACACCTCGTGTTTTCCAGAACACCCTTGTCCTCCTCGTCCCCAAGACGGTCATGGTCGAGGGTGATGAAGATTACAAACAGTCGAATCTCTTTACCGACACCTCACAGGAGGAGGCCAAGAGCAGGCTCTATGACATCGCTCAGCAGGTCCTTGCCATAAAGAAACTGGAGGACAACCCGGAGTCGTACGGGATCACCAGGAGCAAGCTCCAGGCGACTGATTTCAGGGACAGGAAGAATGAGAGAAATTTGGCTCTTGATACCACTGTCAACGAGATGTACACCAGCCTTTACTTTACGACCACGGCCTATAGCTTTACCCGGAAGGAACTCAAAAAGGCGAGCGGGGAAGGCGGCGCTCCCATCCTCACACAGATCCGGAAGATCCTTTATTCTGCCGGAGAACTGGTTATAACAGATAATGACCGCTTCGGAGTCGCGACGATACGGCCTCTCGGGGAGGACTATTTCTTCCGGTCGGAGGACCACACCAAATGTGCCGCTATCCTTGACAACTTCCACAAGCTTCGCCACTGGCCCATGCTACCGAACAGGGAGACCTTAGAGCGTATTCTCCGAGAAGGCATCGCAAGCGGCGTATGGGCGGCATATAAGATGTCTGAGACCGATATCGATGACATTCCCGTAGAATTCTACAGTGCCGAGAAGCCTCTTTCCTTCGATGTGGATCTCATCAACGGCGGATACTCGGTCATGCTCATGGAAGGTGCAAAGAAACGTGGCTGGACAGAGGAAGACCGTGTTCCGAACGAAAAGGTCGCGGATGCTGTAAGGACGATCATGCAGAATTCCGGCGCGGCGGCGGTAAAGGACGTTGTCGATGAAGTCCAGCGCCAGTATTCGAACGTGGATACAGAACAGGTCAAGG
>CAMOGO010000297.1 GCA_946614075.1 uncultured Lachnospiraceae bacterium
GGCCGGCCTCCATGTCCTCCTCCAGGGCTTCGTTGTAATTGGAGTTGGCCGCGTCCAGCCTCTCCTGCATCTCGTCGTCCGTCAGATACTCCCCGTTTCGGATGCGCTCCACAGCTTCGTTGGTCAGATCGCCGCTGAACAGGGCTTTCTGGAAACTGCTCTTTGCGTCCGCGTAGTCCTGGCGGGCCTGCTTGAGTTCATCCGACTCCTGGTCCTGCAGCTCGAAGATGACATCGTCCTTTTTCACTTCATCGCCCACCTGCACGTTGACCGCTTCGATGATCCTGGCGTTCGGCACCTTGACGCTGTAGGGATCCTCCACTTCGGCGACGCCCGAACCCCTGACCTTGGGCGAGATATCCCCCTGCTGCACGTACTGCGTGGCCACCTGGGGCAGCGAATAATTCATGATCGTATTGGAGAAGAAGGTCAGGACGAGCATGATCGAAAGGAAAATGATCGCTATATTTTTGATCCAGTCCTTTCTTCCCGACTGCTGATACTGTTCTCTTCTCTCTTTATCTTCTAACTCGTACATAGAATCTCTCCCTGCTTCGACTCGTATTGCGGGCTTTTTTTACTCCTTTATACCGCCCTGATAGAGGATTCCCTCCACCAGGTACTCCTCCCCGTACAGGAAAAAGAGCATGGGAAGGACCATATAGATCACGGCGACCGCAAAGGCCAGCGAGATCTCTCCCGCGTTGATCCTCGAGAGGAAGACCGACAGCGGATAGAGCTCCTCGTTATCCAGAAGGATCAAGGGCTGCTCGACCATGTTCCAATAATCAATAAAGATCAAAATAGCGATGGATACAAGGCCTCCCCTGCAGATGGGCATGCAGATCTGCGTGAAGATCTGCCACTCCCCCGCGCCGTCGATGGCCGCCGCTTCGTAGAGCGAGTACGGGATCCTCCGCATATATTTTGTCAGCATGTAGACTGCAAAGGGCGAGAAAATGCCGGGAAGCCAGATGGCCCACCTCGTACCGACGATGCCAAGCTTCGTAGCCACCATGAAGTTGGGAACCAGCGTGACCTGGTAGGGCATCAGCATGAGCACGATATACAAAAAGAAGATCAGCTGCTTCACCCTGCCGCGGTATCTGGCAAATCCGAAAGCCGCGAGGGAGGCCACAAAGAGCTGGAAGATCACGATCGGAACGACATAGATCACCGAGTTCCAGAATTTCATCAGGTACTCCGGGCTCTTAAAGAGCACGGTGATGTACTGGCTGAAGGACACCATGTCCGGTATAAACTTCAGATTGACGAATTCGGACACATACACCTTGCCGCCCGAGTTGTTCTGGGCGAAGATCGAGCCGTAGTTGGCGCTGATCTCTGAGGCGGTCATAAAGGAATTGGTGAACGTGAGCACAGTCGGCATCAGAAAGATAAACGCAAAGAAGACGGCGGCGAAGGTCCTTCTTACCGATTCGAAGCGCTCCCTCCTGTGCCTGTCGCTGATCGCGTCGTACTCAAAGTCGTCCCGAAGGCCCTCATCTTTAAGATACACCGGCGTCGGAATCTCTTCCTGTATTGGATTGTTCTTTTTTTTCTTGAAAAGGCCCATTCTTTTTCTCAGTTTTCCAGGTCCTTGCCGAAGCGGTCTTCCGCGATCAGAAGGATCCCGATCACCACTACCATAAATCCGGCCATGATAATTGCGGCCGATGACAGTTTCTGATAGTCCAGTGACTGGAAGGTGTTGTTCATAAAGTGCTGCATCGTATACAGCGAGTCGAAGGGATAGTCTCCGGCCAGAAGATACACTTCCCTGAAGACTTTGAAGGAGTTGATCAGGGACATGATGATGACGAACATGATCGTGGAGGACAGATAGCGGAGCTTGATCTTCCAGAAGATCTGCCTCTCTGTCGCGCCCTCAAGCCTTGCCACCTCGATCTGGTCCTTGGGCACGCTCGAGAGGCCCGACATGAACAGGATCATGTTGTATCCCAGGTTTTTCCACAGAAACAAAAGGATGATGACGATCGGCGCGTAGTAGGACTTGAGCCAGTCTATGCCGGAAAAGCCGATCCTTCTTAAGATGACGTTGACGAGACCGTTGTTGTCAAAGAGCACCTGCCACACCAGGATCACGGACGCGATCGGCACCATCATGGGACTTAGGAAAAAGGTCCGGAAGGTGCTCTTAAAGGGGATCTTACTCTCCATGATCACTGCGATCCAAAGGGACAGGATCACGGCCAGGGGCACCGCGAGCGCGGAAAAGAGCAGCGTGTTTCTCGCCGCCAGCTGAAATGCATTGTTGTTCCAGGTGCGGATGAAATTGGCTGCGCCGACATTTACATGCTGCACGGGGTTATTGATGGTCGAATAATAGATGACCACCCCGAACGGAAGCACGAAAAAGAGCCCCACTCCGATCAGGCTTGGGGTTAGATACAGCCAGGAGACAGCGCGTCCCCTCCATCTTCGAAGCCGCGCTGAGCCGAATCTTCGCGCGGTTCTGCGTTCTTCTTTCGCTTCTATTATATATTCTGTTCTTTCTTCTCTGGCCTGTGCCGCATTCGCCTTCAGGTAACGGTCCAGCTTTGTGCCTGCTTCAGCTCTCATTGGGTATAAATCTCCACCGATTTGTGATGCCTGAGCCCCGTGTGGATACGGGGAAGCGCATATATCACATTATTCTACCACATACAACGCAAAAGCAGACAGGAAATTTTATTCCTGCCTGCTCTGTATTGTGATATTTTTGTGAAAATTCTGTATTTTGGCCTTACTTGCGGATCTTACTTGCGGATCAGAAGGGACTTTCCGGTCATCTCCTTGGGCTGCTCCATGCCCATGACGTCGATCAGGGTGGGAACGATATCCGCCAGGACGCCGCCCTCTCTCAGCTCCACATCCTCGTCGTAATTTGCCAGGATGAAGGGAACCGGATTGGTCGTGTGCGCCGTGTGGGGAGCGCCTGTCTCGTAGTTGACCATCTGCTCGCAGTTTCCGTGGTCCGCGCAGATGAAGAGAACGCCGTTCTCCTCCTTGATGGCCTCGTAAG
>CAMOGO010000298.1 GCA_946614075.1 uncultured Lachnospiraceae bacterium
CAGAAAGCCAGACGGCCTCTTTGCCCGAAGCTTCGGCAACCGGCCGGAGAGTGTTGCATGACAAGGATATCCGCGAGCCGCTGTTTGATTTTCTGGAAGAGCAGGCGGATGTCTTTGGAGGCAGGGTCCGGATTCTGGAGGAAAAGAGGATCGGAAAGGCCAGAGCCGATGTCGTGATGATCACGCCGGAGCTGATCTACGGGATAGAGATCAAGTCCGACGCAGACACCTACACACGCCTGGCCGGGCAGGTCAAATACTACGATCTGTACTATGACCGGAATATCGTCGTGGTAGGCACCTCGCATGCCGGCCACATCGAGGAGCACGTGCCGGACTGGTGGGGGATCATCACCGTCGAGATCGAGGACGGACATCTGGATTTCTATGTCCTGCGCCGCTCCCGGCCCAATCCGAAGGTCAGGAGCAAAAGGAAAATCACGATCCTGTGGAGGCCGGAGCTGAACCGGATCCTGGAGAGGAACCATCTGCCAAAGTACCGGCAGAAAAGCAAGCAATTTGTCCAGGAGAAACTCCTGGAGAAGGTGGAAGAGGACCTGCTGTGGAAACAGGCCTGCGAAGAGCTGTTTGAGCGGGACTATTCGGAGTTTGAGTGTGTCACCGAGAACCGTCCCCACTGACACAACCGGGATGAACATGAGAGGAGGAAGAGGAAATCATGAAAACGATCGGAGTTTTAGGTGGAATGGCTTGTGAGTCGACGGTCACCTACTATCAGGTGATGAACGACTGCGTAAACAAGGCGCTTGGCGACCATCACAGCGCCAGGATGATCCTGTACAGCGTGGATTTTCAGGACATCGTCGAGACCCATCGCAGCGGCGACTGGGACCGTGCGGCGCAGGTCCTGAGCGACGCTGGCCTGGCATTAAAGCGGGCGGGCGTGGACTTTATCGTGCTGGCGACCAACACGATGCATATCGTAGCTCCGCAGATCAAGGAGGCCACCGGGCTGCCGCTCCTGCACATCGCGGACATGACGGCGAACCGCCTGCTGGAAAATGGGATCACGACGGTAGGCCTTCTCGGTACGAAGTTCACGATGGAGATGGATTTTTACAAGAGCATTCTCGTATCTCGCGGCATCACGCCGATCATCCCTGAGACGTCCGAGGCCCGTACCGAGATTCACCGCATCATCGACGATGAGCTGGCTTTCGGAAATATCCGTCCGGAGTCGCGTGCTTTTTACCAGGGGGAGATCGAGAAGCTGAAAAACCGCGGCGCGCAGGGCGTAATCTTGGGCTGCACGGAGATTGGCCTGCTCATCCAGCAGGAGCACAGCTGCCTGCCGGTCTTTGACACGGCCCAGATCCATGCGGAAGAGGCCGTGAAATACGCACTGAGTAAATAGAGGGGTAGGCAGAAATGGAAGAGAGAGTACTTGGCGGGCTGGATCCGCAGGAGGTTTTTTACTGGTTTGAGGAAATTTCAAAATATCCGCACGGCAGCTATCACGAGAAGCCGCTGAGCGATTTTCTCCTGCAGCACATGCGGGACTGCGGCTATGAGGTAGAGCAGGACGAGAGCTGGAATCTGCGCGTGGAGGTGCCGGCAACCCCGGGCTATGAGGATCATCCGAAGACGATCCTGCAGGCGCATATCGACATGGTCTGCAAAAAGGATCCGGGTTTTGAGTTTGATTTTGAGAAGGATCCGATCCCGCTGATGATCGACGGGGACTGGGTCACGGCGAACCACACCACCCTCGGCGCGGACAATGGCATCGCGGTCGCGATGATCCTGGCTGCGCTGCATGATCCCGCGGTCAAGCATCCGCCTCTGCAGATCCTGTTCACGACGATCGAGGAGGTCGCCTGCACCGGCGCCGGCCGGATGGCGGACGACTGGCCGGACGGCGAGCTGCTGATCAATATGGATGCCTTCCGCGACGACGCCATCATGGTTTCCTGCGCCGGCATCAGCATTCACGATATCCTCGTGCCCTGCGTCCGGGAGGCCCTGCCCGGCGCACTCACCGACGGCGTCTCGTTTACCCTGAAGTACCGCGGCATGGTCGGCGGGCACAGCGGCGAGGTGATCCACGAGGGCCGCGCCAATGCCGCCGTGGTGATCGGCGAGTTTCTGGCGGAGCTTTGGGACCGGCTGCCCTTCCGCATCCGCTCGGTCGGGGCAGATGGCCTTTTCAACGTCATCTGCTGCGTCGGCGATCTGGAGATCGTCGTGGCAAAGGAGCTCGCTGACAAGGCCCGTGCGGCGATCCCTGAGATTATTGAAATGCAGAAAAGCGTGTATCAGCGCACCGATCCGGAGATGGAGGTCATCGTCGAGGAGCGGAGCGTGTCCGGACAGGGGAGTGGGATCACGGTCCTTTCCGAGCAGACGGTGCGCATGCTGCAGGACATCCTGTATCTGTCCCCGGCCGGCATGCAGGTGATCGCGGACGATCCATGCACCCAGGCCAGCTGCTCCTCCAATTTCGGCGCGATCTTTGAGGAGGACGAAAAGCTGCGCATCGTCATGAGCATCCGCAGCAACACGGAGTATTTTCACGATAAAATGGTCAGACGTTTCCGCAGACTCTGCGAAATGGCCGGAGCACAGCTCGTGATGAACCGTCGGATCGGCTCCTGGGAGTACACTCCCGTTTCCCCCTTCCGCGACAAGGTTGCCCGGATTTACGAGGAGCAAAACGGTGTCGCACCGGAGATCATCGTGATCCATGCCGGCGTGGAGGTCGCGACGATCCTCGCGAAGATGGAAAAATGCGGGAAAACCTGCGATGCCGTCGCCTTTGGCTGCCTGACACCGGGCTGCCATTCCACCGATGAGCGGCTTTTGATCGCATCCGCGCAGAAGGTTTATCGTCTGCTGAAGGGAATTCTGGAGGAGATCTGAAAATGAATGAAGTAGACCGTAAATTACTGGAATTAGGAATAGAGCTGCCCGAAAGCCCGTCGCCGATGGCGAACTATGTGAGCGTGCAGAAGGCGGGAAGCCTTTGGTTTTTCTCCGGGGCTGGGCCGATGAATGACGGAAAGC
>CAMOGO010000299.1 GCA_946614075.1 uncultured Lachnospiraceae bacterium
ATTCCTGAGTCGCATACGCCTCATTCAGACGGTAGGACAGCTGCATCAGGCTTTCGGAAAGATGCACATTTTCCACGATGACATCCCCCGGCACAACAAGATCCGTATGCGCAAAATTCCAGATCCCGTGAATTCCGCATTTTACAAGTAGCGGACATAACTCCTCCGCGCCGCTCCGGGGCAGGGTCAGCGCCGCAATATCCACATGGTTTTCCTGAAGGAACTGTTCCAGGGAGCTGGTCATTTTCACCGGGATGTCCCGGATCGTAGTCCCCTCCAGGTTCGGATTATGATCAAAGATCCCGATGATCTTAAAGCCCCGTTTTTCGAATTTTACATAATTGGCAAGCGCCTGCCCCAGATGACCGGCACCTATGATGATCATCTGGTAAGTCCGCTCCAGACCGAGCAGTTTTCCGATCTCCTGATACAGATACTTTACATTGTACCCATATCCCTGCTGACCGAAGCCTCCGAAATTATTCAGATCCTGCCTGATCTGCGAGGCAGTGACCTTCATGATCCGACTCAGTTCTCCGGAGGAAATACGTTCTACCTTATTCTCAATTAATATCCCCAGATAGCGATAGTATCTCGGCAATCTGGCAATGACCGCTTTCGAAATATGCCTTTCTTCCATGTCTCTTTTTCCTCCCCGGAAGCCCTTCCGAGCTTAATTTTAACCTGTTTTTCATTATAATAACACAAACGTGCAAAGTCAAACAGGAATGCTTTTTGTCTCCATTCACGGCCTTCAGGGGATTGCCGGTTGTTTTTTACCGTCAAATCGGGTATGATGACCTGTGATCCCTGCGGCAATTTGGTCTCATCGTTCTGTGATCAGATCGACCACAGCATGTAACAGAAAACGGAAACTCGTGTTTCCTTCCTGATGAAAGGGCGTTGTAAACAAAACCCATGATTCTTTCCTGTCATAATATTACGAAATCCTTTGGCGAAGAGCATATCCTCCGCCAGGTATCCTTTGGTATCGAAGAGCATGAAAAGACCGCCATCGTCGGCATCAACGGGGCCGGAAAATCGACGCTGCTCAAGATCATCGTCGGTGAAATGGATCCGGACGAGGGCGAAGTCACCTTAATGCGCGGAAAAACGATCGGCTATCTGGCGCAGCAGCAGATGGTCACCGGCAACCGCACCATCTACGAGGAGCTTAGGGAAACCAAAAAGCATATTTTTGCACTGGAACAGCAGATCCGCAGCCTTGAGCAGCAGATCAGTCAGACCTCCTCTCCTGCCCCCGAGCTGCTTGAGACCTATCACCGGCTTACGACCCAATTCGAACAGGAGGATGGTTATCAGACGGAAAGCTCCATCACCGGTGTCCTCAAGGGCCTGGGCTTTTCGGAGGAGGATTTTGACAAGCATACCGAAACCCTTTCCGGCGGCCAGCGCACCCGCGTGGCACTCGGAAGACTGCTTCTGCAGTCTCCGGATATCATCCTTCTGGATGAGCCGACGAACCACCTGGATCTGAACTCGATCCGCTGGCTCGAGACTTACCTTCAGAATTATAAGGGCGCTGTGATCATCGTTGCGCATGACCGCTATTTTCTGGACCGGATCGTCACTAAAATCGTGGAACTCGATCGGGGCCATTCCATGACCTTCCCCGGAAATTATTCGGATTACGCACAGAAAAAAAAGCAGCTGCGGGATGCACAGCTGAAGGCCTGGTTCAATCAGCAGCAGCAGATCCGTCATCAGGAGGAAGTCATTGCTAAGCTTCGCTCCTTCAATCGCGAAAAATCCATTAAGCGGGCAGAGAGCCGCGAAAAAATGCTGGAGAAAATGGAGGTTCTGGAAAAGCCTGTCGCGGAACGTACGCAAATGCGCCTTCATCTGGAGCCGGCAATGGAAAGTGGAAAGGATGTGCTGGAGGCCGCCCATCTCTCCAAATCCTTCGGCTCCTTACAGCTGTTCTCGGACCTGAGCTTCTCCATTCGCCGCGGGGAGCGGGTCGCACTCATCGGAGACAACGGCACCGGCAAAACCACCATTCTCAAAATCATCAACGGTCTGGTCGATGCCGACGCCGGATCCCTGACCCTTGGTTCCAAAGTGTGCATTGGCTACTATGATCAGGAGCACCAGGTCCTCCACAGCGAAAAGACCCTGTTCGATGAGATCTCCGATGCCTATCCCGACCTGAACAACACAAGGATCCGCGACGTCCTTGCGGCCTTTTTATTCACCGGAGACGACGTGTACAAGCGGATCTGTGACATCAGCGGCGGGGAGCGCGGCCGCGTGTCCCTGGCCAAGCTGATGCTCTCCGACGCCAACTTTCTGATCCTCGACGAGCCCACCAATCATCTGGACATGATCTCCCGTGAGATCCTGGAGAACGCACTGTGCGCCTACACCGGCACCGTGCTTTATGTATCGCACGACCGCTACTTCATCAACCAGACAGCCACGCGCATCCTCGATCTGACCGGAAAAACGCTGGTCAATTACATTGGAAACTACGACTATTACCTGGAAAAGCATGACGAACTGACCGCCATCTACGCCCCGCTTGCTTCCGCCGCGCAGCAGGAAAAGAGCATCGAAAGCAGCGATTCCAAGGCACAGTGGATGGAAAATCGTGCCAGAGCTGCGCAGCTGCGCAAGAAAAAAGCCCAGCTGGAGCGAACCGAGGAAAAGATCGCTGCCCTGGAGGCACGAGACCAGGCCATCGACGAGGAGCTCTCCCGGGAGGAAATCTTCACAGACGTCGCCAGATGCAATGCACTCACAAACGAAAAAGCGCAGCTGGCCCAGGAGCTCGAAACGCTCTACGCACTGTGGGAGGAGCTCGCCGAATGAATCACAAAACCGCGCTTTCTGCGCGGTTTATTTCATAAATGGGACAGGGGACGGGGCTTTGTCTTAAACCGTACGGCACGTACGCCCGATTATGGCAGGCGTAAGAATGCAAAGTAATAGTTTTCCTAATTAATGCCATAGTTACAGATGGCGTTTTACACATTACAACCGCAAGGTATCCTCCG
>CAMOGO010000300.1 GCA_946614075.1 uncultured Lachnospiraceae bacterium
AAGGCCTGTACACCTTGCTCTTGGCGGGGGCGATCGCCGCAGGAATCCTGAGCACGATGACGATCTGGAAGATCATTGCCAGGGCGACCCAGGCAGAGATCATGAAGAAGCATTAGGCGGCCAGGTTAATGAGGCGGCCAGGTTAATCAGGCCAGCCAGGTTAATCAGGCCGGCTATGCGGATCCGCACTCCTGATTTCAGGAGAGGGAGACGATAACAGCGGCTTCTCTTACTCGGTCTTGTCTTTGGACTCACGGAAAGCGAAAAAGCGCTGGCCGAAGTAGTTGAAAAAGACGAAGAGGCACATGCCGGCGAGCATCGACAGATTGTCGCGGATGGTCTCACTGGCCCCGCTTAAGACCAGACGCACCAGAGGCTTTGCGATGCCATAGGCTAAAAGATAGCAGACCGCGATATTGATGACGAAGCGGACTACGACAGCGACGGAGTGCTCTTTGTTTTTGAAGGTCCAGTTTTTATTCAGGAAATAGCTGACGATGCTGCCTACCACGTAGTTGGCGGCGGAAGAGAACCAGTATCCCATATGGGCCAGGTTGTACAGGGCAAACATGACGGTCGTGCCGACAAGCGTGTTGATGACACCGACAATGACAAAACGGATCATACTGGGATCCATCAGATTTTTGATTTTCTCGATCATAATTATCCTTTCCGGATGCCTCAAATAGCATTCATGCGCTATCGTAATGGGGGAAAGGGGAAATGTCAAGGAGGAGCTATGCACAAATTCACCTGCGCCATCTTCGATATGGATGGAACCATCCTGAATTCCATGTACTACTGGCGGAATCTGGGCCGGAACTACCTGATTTCAAAGGGCTTTGAGATCCCGGACGATCTGTATCAGCGTCTGGAAAAGCTTTCGACCGTGCAGGGCTCCGAGTATTTTCACAATGAGCTGGGGATCACGGATCCGCCGGCCGACATCCTCCAGGCACTGCGGGAGAAAATGCTGTCCCATTATCTGACGGACATCGAGCCCAAGCCGGGCGTTGCCGCATACCTGAAGAGCCTGAAGGAGAGCGGGGTAAGGCTTTGCGTCGCGACGGCGACGCCTCTTTGGATGACTAGGCCGGCCTTGGAAAAGCATGACCTTCTGAAATACTTTGACTTCCTGGTCGACACCGAGAGCGTCGGCATGAGCAAATCCTCCCCGCGGATCTACGATTATTGCGTGGAAAAATTTGAGGCGGACAAAAAGGACGTCGCCGTATTTGAGGATGCGGTCTACGCCATCCGGACCGCCTATGAGGCAGGATACTATACGATCGCCATCGCCGATTCGTATGCGCAGCTGCCGGAAGAGGAGATCCGGAAGATTTCCGATGAATACTGGGAAACTTTTCCAATAAAATGAGAAAATAAGGTTGACATGCGACTTAAATAATTTTAAGATGTAGGTGAGTAGCTACTGAAAGGTAAAGTGAATCATATCATCCACTTTGCTTCGGAGTCGGCACTGACTTTACCTACTCCATACACACTCTTAATAGCAGCAGGAGATGGCCTGGGATCCTCCCGGGCTGTCTCTGTGTTTTGGGCAGTCCAGGATCCTCCCGGGCTGTCTCTGCGTTTTGGATATTTCCTCTTCTTTTTTTCTATTCTGATGATATAATAGTCATAATTGCGTTCAATCCCGTAATTCATACAATAAAAGGAGGTAACAATATGGTAATCAAGGAACAGCCGGTTATCAAAGAGCATCTGCGCGGTGGTGAGGGCCACGTGATCATGTACCCGATCCTGACAGAGAATGAGCTTATGGGTCATGCGACCATGTATTCGCGCGTCGTGATCCCTCCTCATTGCAGCATCGGACATCATCAGCACATCGGGAATACCGAGCCGTATTACATTCTGAAGGGCGAGGGAGTCTTTACGGATGCAGACGGTTCCAAGGTCGTAGTACACGCCGGAGATATCTGCAAGATCGAGTGCGGTGAGAGTCACGCGATCGCCAATGAGAGCGAGGAAGATCTGGAGATGATCGCGCTCATTATCAATGAGGGACCGAAGAACTGATCCCGGATGAGTAAGCAGATCCGGACAGCAAAATTACAGAAACAAACAGGAGCTAACCACATGAAATTTGCAGCATTTGAAGCGGATGGCCGTGAAATGGCCGGTGTCCTTTGCGAAGAGGAGGGCAAAATCTATCCGTTTTCCGCCTGGGATCTGTCCTGCACGACGATCCAGGAATATCTGAACGCCTCCGAGGAGGAGCAGGCAGCCGTACGCAAAGCACCACTTCACCCGGAGAGAGCCTGTGAGGCAGCGAAGGTCCGCCTGCTGGCGCCGATCCCGCATCCGGCACAGGACGTGATCTGCCTGGGCATCAACTACATGGCCCACGCAGAGGAGTCCGCCCGCTACTCGAAAGAGACCTTTGGCGGAGAGCGCCCCTTCGCAGTGTATTTTTCCAAGAGAGTCGCGGAGGCAGTAGCACCGGAGGGTGAGATCCAGGGTCATTTTGATCTGACCGAAAGACTCGACTATGAGGCTGAGTTGGCATTTATCATCGGAAAGGACGCTGTCAATGTCCCGGAGGATAAGGCCGCAGAGTATGTTTTCGGCTACACCGTTTTAAACGATGTCAGCGCCAGAGAGCTGCAGTCCCGTCACAAGCAGTGGTATTTCGGAAAGTCGCTCGACGGCTTCACGCCGATCGGCCCGGTGATCGTGACAGCAGATGAGTTCGCCTTCCCGCCGGCTCTTTCGATCCAGTCGCGCGTCAACGGCGAAATTCGCCAGGACAGCAATACCAGCCTGCTGATCTTCGGTATTGCCCACATCATCTCCGAGCTTTCGAAAGGTATGACCCTGAAGGCCGGCACGATAGTCGCGACCGGTACGCCTGCCGGCGCCGGAATGGGCTTCACACCGCCTCGCTTCCTGAAGGAAGGAGACGTCGTCGAGTGCATCATCGAGGGAATCGGCACACTCCGCAATACCGTCGGGAAATAAAATACTCATTGAGGTTTTCCTG
>CAMOGO010000301.1 GCA_946614075.1 uncultured Lachnospiraceae bacterium
CGCAGAGGTAGGCTCCAACGTAGCCGGTTCCGCAGGCCTTGGCCAGATCGAGGCTGCCGGCGATGCCGACAAGTACGCCTTCGGTGTTGACTCCGACCAGGCTGCCCTGCTTCCGGACTATGCCGCCAACATCCCGACCTCCGCTCTGAAGAACGTAGGCAACTCCCTGATCCGTGCCATCAAGCTTGACATGGAAGGCAACCTCGGCTACGGCGCTCTTGAGTACCTCGGCCTTGCAGAACAGGGCGTTGAGCTTGTTGAGGATGCGCACTACGAGGAAATGCTTCCGCAGGAGATCCGTGACAAGGTCGAAGAGCTGAAGCAGCAGATCATCTCCGGCGAAGTCGTCGTTCCGACCTTCCTTGGCGAGAACGCCATCTCCCAGGAGGATCTTGACGCAATGCTGGATGCCACCAAGGTTCAGTAACATCGTTTCAAACTGACGAATACAGTGCCCAATGCCGGCACAATACAATCCGCTGGTAAAAAGGAACTGTCTGAGGAGGGACTGCTGCACCAGGCAGCAGTCCCTCCCTGTTTTTAAGAGAAAAAGGAAAGGGGTGAGCAGAATTGGAGAATCAGGTCGTGCTGGAAATGAAGCACATCATGAAGATCTACGGGAATGGTGTCGTGGCAAACGAGGACGTATCCCTGGACCTCCGTAAAGGAGAAATCCATGCTCTGATGGGAGAGAACGGTGCAGGCAAGAGTACCCTGATGAAGGTCCTGTTCGGGATCGAACAGCCGGACCAGGGCGAGATCGTACTGAAGGGTACGCCGGTCACCATCAAGTCTCCGCAGGATGCCATCAGCAAAGGGATCGGTATGGTCCATCAGCACTTTATGCTGGTCCCGTCGCTCAGCGTGGCAGATAACATCATTCTGGGCGTCGCTCCCAAGAAAGGCATCTTCATCGATACCGCCAAGGCGGTCGAGGCGGCCCGGAACATCGCCAAGGAGTACAATTTTGACATCAACGTCAACGACAGGGTGGAGGAGATCCCCGTCGGTATCAAGCAGAAGGTCGAGATCCTCAAGGCCCTCTACCGCGGCGCCGAGATCCTGATCCTGGACGAGCCGACGGCCGTGCTGACGCCGCAGGAGACGGAGGAGCTGTTCGTGCAGCTTCTGAAGCTCCGTGAAAAAGGCCACACCATCATCTTCATCTCCCACAAGCTGGACGAGATCAAAAAGATCTGCGACCGGGCGACCATCATGCGCAACGGCCGCAGCATGGGCACCTACGAGGTGAAGGACATCACCACGCAGGAGATGTCCCGCCTGATGGTGGGCCACGAGGTCTCCTTGACCTTTGACAAGAATGAGCAGCACCTGACAGACGACATCTTCATGCGGGTACGGAATCTGACCGTACACAACTCACAGGGCGTCCTCAAGGTGGATGATCTGTCCTTTGACCTGAAGGGCGGAGAGATCCTCGGCATCGCCGGCGTCGAAGGCAACGGACAGACCGAGCTGATCGACACGCTGACGGGCCTCAACAAAAAATACCACGGGACGATACAGGTGATGGGCAGGGACATCGCGAACGCCTCCATCGACGAGATCCGAAGCATGGAGGTGGCCCACATTCCGGAGGACCGTATGGCATCCGGCTGCGCGTCCACGCTTTCTATCAAGGAAAATCTGTTCACCAACCAGTATAAGAACAAAAAGTACTCCTCCGGGCTCATGCTGAAGAGCAGGGCCATGGACCAGCGGAGTGACGAGCTGATCAAGGAGTACCTGATCAAGTGTAAATCCCGCAGACAGCATGTGGGCATGCTTTCCGGCGGAAACATCCAGAAGGTCATCGTGGCGCGGGAGTTCTCCACGAACCCCAGGATCATCATCGCCAACCAGCCTACGCGAGGCATCGACGTCGGCGCGGCGGCATTCATCCGCAAGCGTCTGCTGGAATTCCGCGACGCCGGCTGCGCCGTGATCCTGGTCTCGGCCGACCTGACGGAGATCTTCTCCCTGTCCGACCGCCTGGCCGTCATGTACAAGGGCAGATTTGCCGGCTTCTTTACGGACGTCGCCAATGTGTCGGAGGATGAACTGGGCGAGCACATGCTCGGCATCAAGAAGGATGACAGATTGGAGGGAGTATTGTATGAGTAGTGCAAGAAAATTCGATATGCTGCGGACCGTCCTGTCCGTGGCCATTGCGCTCCTGATCTCCTTTGTGATCATCTTCTTTGTGAGCGCACAGCCGCTGGAGGCCATCAAGTATCTGCTGATCGGCCCCTTCTCCAACAAGCGGAGCCTGGGCAACGTGGTGGAATCCATGATCCCGCTGATCTTCACAGGCGTCGGCGTATGTATCATGTTTTCCGCCAACCAGATTAACCTTGCAGGAGAAGGCGCGTTCCATGTGGGCGGTCTGCTGGCGACCTGCGTCGCAATCAGACTTGCAGTTCCCGGCTTATCTCCCGTACTGGCGCTTCTTCTCGCCGGCATCGTCGGCGGAATTTTTACCGCGATCCCGGCAATCATGAAGATCACCACAACCGCGAACGAGATGGTTTCTTCGCTGATGATCAACTATCTTGCCCTGTATTTCGGCAACTACATGCTGAACAATGTTATCGGTGACCCGAAGGCCAGCGCAGCATCCTATAAACTGGCAGAGGAAGCCAAGCTTCCGGTTCTGATCGACGGAACCCGTATTCATTTCGGTGTGATCATAGCACTTCTGGTAGCGGTTCTCGGATATGTATTCCTGTACAAGACGAAGATCGGCTACGAGCTGCGGATCACCGGAGAAAACGAGGCTTTTGACAGCTACTCCGGCATCAGTATTGTAAAGGTTATCGTGATTTCCCAGCTCCTCGGCGGTTTTGTGGCAGGCCTTGGCGGCGGTGTGGAAATGCTGAGCCCGATCTACGCCAGATTTACCTGGACCGCCCTTCTGGGCTACGGCTGGGACGCCATCATTATCTGTACCCTCGCAAAGAAGAACCCGCTTTATACGCCGTTT
>CAMOGO010000302.1 GCA_946614075.1 uncultured Lachnospiraceae bacterium
CGGTCATCCCCAAGACCGGACAGGTATGGTGGCCGGTGCCGGTACTTAGCTTTGCCGGAATCCTTTTCGTCGTACTTGGCATCTTTATGAGAAGATCCTCGAACAAATAAAGGTAGTATCAATAAAAAACACAGAAAGATCATTTGGCAGTCTCGGGAAAGATGTTTTCCCGAGATTGTCTGTAAATAGAGATTTTATAGATTTAGACAGCAAACGAAGGAAGTGCACATCACTTGAAAGGTCAGAAAGGAAACCGAAATTACATAGATTTACGTGGCAAACGATTTGGCCTGCTGGTGGCTGTGGAACCGACAGACCAACGCAGCTACAAAGGCTCTGTCATGTGGCGGTGCCAGTGCGATTGCGGAAACACCGTGATTTACTCACAGGACGGCCTGGTCAATGGGAATTACAAAAGCTGCGGCTGTCAGAAGCATTCCGGCGTCAAGGCGGCGCATGAGTCGCTGACCTTCGTGGAGGGAACCTGCGTACAGTGGTTGGAGAAGCGAACCAAGCGTGCAGACAATACGTCCGGGCATGCGGGCGTGAGCCCGACGCCGAAGGGTAAGTGGTACGCGCACATCGGCATGCAGGGAGAGCGGTATCATCTGGGCATTTACGATGATTTTGACGAGGCGGTCGAGGCGCGTGAGTACGCCAGGCAGCTGCTGCATGAGGATTTCACCGAGCAGTATCATGAGTGGAAGAAGTCAGCGGACGCCGACCCGGCCTGGGCCACGGAGCATCCGTTCCGGTCAAAGCGATATGGACATGCGGAATTGAGAAATATAGTCAGAGAGCACATGGGATTGGCATGAACATCAATAGTATTTGAGACTTAACTGTTCAGCAGACTTACACATTGACAGAATTCTATACTGGCATTATAATAATAACGAAAAGAGGAGCACTGCGACAAGCGGTTGACCTCTGATCGAAGTTCTAAGTTAAAGACTTAAGCCTTACAACCGTCACTTGGCAGAGTGGCGGTTGTTGCTTTTTACGATGATAGTGACGGTAAATCGTCCTATGTGCAAGGTAATCCGCATAAGCTTCACCTCCTTTCGGAGAATGATGGCCAACCGCACGCGCTATAGCAGTGCTCCTCTACTCTTGCGAGCAGATCGATTATATCAGTTTAACCGAGTATAGTCAATCGGAATTTAGTCGAGTATACTCTCCTGTCCATATCCTCGCTTTGAAAAAAATCAATTGCATTGTCCGGAAACCTGTGAGAAAATAATATAGTTACGGAATTAGCATGGAAATAGGAAAAACCTGTTTTGACGTATAGGGGGTTGCTTTTTGAAGAAAGTTTTAGGCCGTCTGACATTTGGTGGTTTGCAGAAGAAGCTGATGGCGCTTGTACTGGCGATCATGTTGATGGCAGTCGGAGTTTTTTACATTATTTTCAATTTCCAGAATAATATGCTCATAGAGCTGGTGAATGGCACCAAAACGGAGCAGGAGGAGTCGATTTCCCGGATTTCGGGGGATACGATGTACCAGATGATGAGGAGTTTTCTGGTCAGCTCGACGGACCAGATGGCGCAGATCGCGGACAGTGATTTTTCCGAGGTGGTGCGTGAGGTCTCCATCATGAAGACGATGGCGGAGAGCCTTCTGATGAATAAGGCTACGGTGACTCCTGCGGTGTTTGGCCTGCCGGATCCGGCGAAGGATGGTACGATTTCCGAGATGGTTCTTCATGCGGAGGGTGTGGATTACGAGAATTCGGAGTATCTGAAGGCGATTGCTCACCTGGGGATGCCGATGGCGGCCATGGTGGAGAATTCTTCGATGATCAATGCGGCTTACATTGGTTTGAAGGATGGCACGGATTTTCTTGCGGATACGGAAACTCTGGATAAATACGATGAGAATGGAGATCTCATTCCGTTTCCGGTGACGGAGCGGCCGTGGTATGTAGGTGCGGTTGAGGCCGGGGATATTTATTTTACCGGTATTGAGCCGGATGCTTTCACTGGGGAGCTGACGATTACCTGCTCGGCGCCGATCCTGGAAAAGGGAGAGATTGTCGGTGTAGCCGGTGTTGACATCATTCTGGCGAGCATGGATGAGTTTATCGATTCTGCGATCGAAAGAGGCGGTTTTGCTTTTATCGTCAATGAGAAGGGGCAGGTTGTTTTTTCGCCGGATGACAATGAGCTGTTTAATGCGGAGGTGTCGTTAAAGGCGGAGGATCTGCGTAAGAGTGAGAATTCGGATCTGGCGGCGTTGATCAAGACGGCGCTTGTGGCGCCGACGGGGCTGCAGCAGGTATCGATCGAGGGCAAGGATTACTACATGGTTGGTTCTCCGATGCCGACGATCGGCTGGGCGGTGGTCACGATTGTCGACAAGGAGATCACGGAAGGGCCTGAGTACCAGATGCTTGCGGATTATCAGGACATTAATGATAATGCGACGACCAAGTTCCGGGAGGGGACGGAGCGTACGATGAAGGCGACGCTTCTTTTCCTGGCGTCGATGCTGGTGCTGGGAGCCGGTGCGGCGCTTGTCTCGGCGCGTAATATCGTGAAGCCGATCGAGGAGATGACGCGGGACATTGATAACAGCAGTGAAACGGGGCATATGTTTGACATGAAGGATGCCTATCGGACGAACGATGAGATTGAGCTGCTGGCGGAGTCGTTCCACGATCTTTCGAAGAAGACGAAGAAGTATATCAAGGAGATTACGGAAATCACGAAGGAGAAGGAGCGTGTTTCCACGGAGCTTACGATGGCGAGCCGGATACAGCAGAGCATGCTGCCTGGGCAGTTTCCACCCTTCCCGGATCGGCACGAGTTTGACATCTATGCGTCGATGCATCCGGCGCGCGAGGTCGGCGGTGATTTCTACGATTTCTTCCTGATTGATGAGGATCATCTGTGCATGGTCATCGCGGATGTCAGCGGCAAGGGCATTCCGGCAGCGTTGTTTATGATGATTTCCAAGGTCATCCTGCAGAGCTGCG
>CAMOGO010000303.1 GCA_946614075.1 uncultured Lachnospiraceae bacterium
CTCTCTGAGCAGCGGGAAGGTCTCCTTGACCAGGGCGTTGCCCTTTTCCTCCTCTGCGCCGATGTTCACGATGCTGACCCGCGGATTTTTGACCCCGAGCACGTTCTCCATATAGATGGAGCCCATGACGGCGAACTGCACCAGGTGGGCCGGTCTCGAATCGACGTTGGCCCCGCAGTCCAGGAGCAGCATCACGCCCTCCGCGGTGGGGATGAGGGATGCGAACGGCGGTCTCTCCACGCCGCGCAGGCGTCCGACAATGATCTGTCCGCCCACGAGGACCGCGCCGGAATTGCCGGCGGAAACAAAGGCGTCCGCCTCCTGGCGCCGTACCATATGCATGCCCTTTACGATAGAGGAGTCTTTCTTTTTGCGGACGGCCGCCACCGGCGCCTCCGCCATTTCGATCACTTCACGCGCGTCTTCGATGCGGATCCTGTCCGGCACGGAAGGATACTTCTTCAGCTCCGCCTCGATCAGTTCCTTCTTTCCCAGCAGGATAACCTCAATATCACTGCGGCCTGAAACCGCCGCGACCGCACCCTTAACGATCTCACCGGGCGCGTTGTCGCCTCCCATCGCGTCGACCGCGACACGGGTCATTGTCTCCATACGGCAGCCCTCCTTCGCCGAGCACGTGCTGTGCCGCACATGCCCTCTTGCACGTTTACTATACTAAACAAGCTTTTCAGTGTCAATAATTGAAAAAGGACTGCGGCATTCGCTGCCGCAGTCCTTGGTGTTTCTGGGAAATTACTCAGCATCCATGCTGATGATCTCTCTCTTGTTGTAGCTTCCGCAAGCCTTGCAGACTCTGTGGGGCGCGGTCAGGGCGCCGCACTTGCTGCACTTGACCAGAGCCGGAGCGGACATTTTCCAGTTCGCTCTTCTGCTGTCTCTTCTGGCTTTGGAATGTTTATTTTTCGGGCAGATCGACATGGTTTACACCTCCTTAAACGATGAAAAAATATCCCGGATCTTAGCCATCCTTGGATCTGTGACCTGGTCGTCGCAGCTGCAAGTCCCACGGTTCAGGTTTATCCCGCAGACCCTGCACAATCCCTTACAGTCCTCTTTGCACAGGACCCGGGACGGCCAGTTCAGCAGTGCTTCACCACAGACAAGCGTATCCACATCCAGGTTATATCCTTGTATAAAGGCGCTTTCGTCCAGAGCCTCCAGACGCTCCTCATTGCTCTGCTTCATATCTGCCTTCAGGTCGAAACTGATGGAAAGAGGAACGATCACCTCTTCCAGGCAGCGGTCACAGGGCACCGCGGCTTCCAGCGACGTACTCCCGCTGATGGAGAGCACCTGTCCGCCCCGGTTCTCGATCCGCAGCATGACCGGCGTTTTTTTCACGATCCGGTAACTGCCGAACGGGAACGAGAGAACATCTGTCGTCAGGTCCGCCTGCGGCTCGATCACCTTTCCTTCTTTCAGAACGACTTCAGTCAGGTTAAGCAGCATAGAACCTCCTCACAGACGAAGACAATTATACGCAAAACCAGCCTTGGTGTCAAGTATAATTTCTTGACATACAGGTTGTTGTTTACAGGGTTTTTTTACTTTGCAGCGTTCACCAGCTCGACGGTATCGCGGCAGATCGCCAGCTCCTCGTTGGTCGGCATAACGGCGACCTTCACCTTGGAGTCCGGGGTGGAAAGAATGAAGTTCTCTCCGCGCTTCTTGTTCGCCGCCTCATCCATCGTGATGCCCAGATAGCCGAGGTAGGAAAGGACAGTCTTTCTGACTACGCCCGCGTTCTCGCCGATACCGCCCGTGAAGACGATGGCGTCCACGCCGTTCATCGCGGCCACATAGGAACCGATGTACTTCGCGACTCTGTAGGAGAAGGCTTCGATCGCCAGGCGGGCAGCCTCGTTGCCGTTGTCCATGGCTTCCTCAAGATCGCGGAAGTCGCTGGAGAGGTTGTTGGACAGCGCCATGACGCCGGACTTCTTGTTGAGGATGGTCAGCATCTGGGATACATTCAGGCCCTCTTTGTTGCAGATGTACTCGAGGACGGCCGGATCCAGGTCACCGGAACGGGTGCCCATGATCAGGCCCTCAAGCGGGGTAAGGCCCATGGAGGTATCCGCGCACTTGCCGTTCAGGACAGCGCTGATGGAGGCGCCGTTGCCCAGATGCGCAACGATGACCTTGCTGTTGTCCTTGTCCAGGCCGAGGAAGCGGATCGCTTCACCGGAGACGAACTTGTGGCTGGTGCCGTGGAAGCCGTACTTGCGGACCGCATACTTCTCGTAGTACTCGGTCGGGATCGCGTAACGGTACGCCTTGGGCGGCATGCTCTGATGGAAGGAGGTATCGAAGACCGCAACGTTGGGCTTGCCGGGCATAAGCTCCATGCAGGCACGGATGCCCATCAGGTTGGCCGGGTTGTGCAGCGGGCCGAGGTCGCAGCACTCGTCGATGACCGCGATAACTTCGTCGTCGATGATGCGGGACTCAGTGATCTTGGAACCGCCGTGCAGGACGCGGTGGCCGATGGCGTCTACTTCGTCAAGGCTCTTTAACACGCCGGTCTTCTCATTGACCAGAGCCTTCAGGACAAGGCTGATCGCCTCGGTATGGGTGGGCATGGGCGCTTCGGTGATCTCCTTCTCACCGCCGGCCGGCTGATAGACCAGTCTGCCGTCGATGCCGATGCGCTCGCAAAGACCCTTTGCCGAGACTTCTTCCGTGTCGGAGTTGATCAGCTGGAATTTCAGGGAGGAGCTCCCGCAGTTTACGACCAGAACATTCATAAGGCTTTACTCTCCTATTCTCTTCTATACTTGATTATTTTGCCTGCTGAGCCTGCACTGCCGTCATGGCGACAACGCCTACGATATCATCGGCGAAGCAGCCTCTGGACAGATCGTTGACCGGATAGGAAAGACCCTGTAGGATGGGACCGTAGGCGTTGGCCTTCGCCAGTCTCTGGACCAGCTTGTAGCCGATGTTGCCCG